>NZ_LUNF01000320.1:0-9471 GCF_001626145.1 Aeromicrobium sp. REDSEA-S32_B7 | reverse complement strand
CCAACGAAAAGCCGTCGTCAACCGACAAGGCGGCACCTGCGCCGGACCCGGCTGCCACGGACCCGTCGTCCACGTCCACCACATCCAGTACTGGTCCGAAGGCGGACCGACTGACCTCGCCAACCTCATCGGGCTCTGCCCCAGATGCCATTCCGCGGTGCACCAAGGGTTCTTCACCATCGACCCCGACACCCACCAGACCCATCGCACCCTGCGCACCCGACGCACCAGTACCCGCCGCGCCCGAGCCGGCTGAGGGCCTGGAGAACGTCGGACCCCCGCCCGACACTCCAGGCTCGCTGGCCACCCGCGCGTGCTCATGCGGCTCTACCTTCGCGGCTGAGGGCGCCGCCGACCAGGTCTTCTAGGGTGGGCGCGTGCACGACACCCCGGCCCCTCGCTCGTCAGCGCGACGCTGGGGCCGGCTCCGCGTCCCCACGCTCGTCCTGACCTTCGGCCCCGCCGTCATGGTCGCGCTGGTCGTCCTGCTCACCTGGACAGAGTCCGCTGGCTACCTGCCCACCCTCGAACAGGTCGTCTCCTGGGAGGAGACCGCCGGCTCCGTCACGTTCGGACTCTTCGCCGCCGCCGTCGTCCTCGCCTGGTGGGCCCCGCGCGTCGCCGCCGTCCTCACCCTCGTCGCCCTCTCACCCCTCGGCGACCCAGGCCCCGGGTTCGTCGTCCGGCACCTGTGGCTCGGTTGGCTCGCCGTCGTCGTCGCCGACGTCATGCTCCGGCGCGCCCAGGCACGGGTGGGCCGCCCCGCAGGCCACCCGCTGCCGGACGACGTGCTGAGCCTCGGCCGTCGCAGCGACCCCTGGCGTGTGCCACGGCGCGTGACCGCAGGCCTCCTCGTCGTCGCGAGCCTCACCGCGATGCTCCTCTGGCTCGACCGCCGCGCCACCTTCATCGACCTCGGTGAGCGCGGCCGTCCTGCCGCCGCCGTCGTCACCGGCGTCGACAGGTTCGAGGACAGCCTGGACGTCCGCGTCGGCTCCCGGACGTACGACTTCTGGGTCGACGACGCGAGCACCTACCGCGAGGGCCAGGACGTCACCGTCATGGTCGACCCGCTCGGCGAGGAACGACCGTGGGGGCTCGGCAACGCCGACCCCGACGACTGGTCGATGCTCCCGATGCTCACCGGAGTCCTCCTGGGAGTCGCGGTGCTCCTCAGCGCCGCCGGCCCCGTACGCAAGGCGCGACTGCTGCTCCAGTTGGCTCCCGGGCGACCCGGCTGGGACGTCGAGGTCGAGCCGTACGGCCCCCACCTGCTCGTGAGGCCGCTCGACGACGACCGGCCCGTCACCCTGCTCCTCACGCCGGAGCCCCTCGACGAGCGACCGGGAGGGCTGCCGCCCTGGCTGAAGAGCTGGTGGCCCTCCGAGCTCTGGTTCCCGGACGCGTGGATCGGCGACCCGAGCACCCTCGACGACGTCTGGGACGAGATCGACGGGGACGACGACGCCCCGCAGGACCCTCCCGCACGTCGTCCGGCGACGGTGCACGGCCTCGAGCGTCTCGGCGGTGCCACCCTCGTGGTCCTCGAGGACGGCACGGGACTGCTGTCCACCCGCGCGTCGCGCGACCCTGTCACGGTCGGCTCCCTCGCGCACCGGGTCGGGGACGCGCTGGGCGGGTTCGGCCGCTCCCGCCAGTCCCTGCGCGTCGACCCCGCAGCACGCCACTCACGGACGACCTCGACGGCCCGTGACGCCGCCCGTCCCTCGCCGCTGCGCCACCTGCTGCCGCTGGTCTCCGCGCTGGTACCCGTCGGAGCCGTGGGCGTCTTCCTCGCCGTCCTGTGGTTCTGGCGCACCCTCCCTCCTGAGGAGGGGGTCCCGGGCTGGTTCCTCGTGCTGCTCGCTGCGGCGTTCGTCGGAGAGGGCGCTGCGCGACTGCTCCACCTCGGCGCCCGTCCGGTCACGACGTACGAGGGTGTCGTGCAGGTGCACGACGTCTACACGACGCTGCACGTGCCGGGGACCCTCGTCGCCGACGTACGCCGACGGCCCTGGTACCTCGCGATCGACATCGCCGGCACCCGGAAGACCGTGAGCGTGCACGACCGGCCCGCGTGGGGTCGGCTCGACGCCATGGCCGACGACGTGCGTCAGTGCGCCGAGACGTCGACGGTCGACGGCACGGTCAAGCGACGACCCAACGCCGGCGTCCTCGCCGCCCTGCTCGGCGCGAGTGCCGTCGTCGGCGCCACGCTGATCGGGACCGGCGGCATGCTGCCGCTCGCCTGAGTCGCAGTCCAGCGGACCGCGGGCTACTGCACGAGCCCCTCGGACTTCAGCCAGTCCCGCGCGACGATGGCCGGGTCCTGGCCCTCGACATCGACCTTGGCGTTCAGCTCGAGCATGACGTCGTTGGTCAGCTTCGGGAGCACCTGGGCGAAGATCTCCTCCACCTCGGGGTGCTCCTTCAAGAACGACGTGCGGGCGACGAAGCTCAGGTTGTACAACGGGAAGAACTCCTTGTCGTCCTCCAGCACCCGCAGCTTCAGACCCGGGATGCGGCCGTCGGTCGTGAACACCTCGCCGAAGTTGCAGGTGCCGCGCGCGGTCGCCGTGTAGATGACGCCCGTGTCGAGGGTCGTCACCTTGCCGAGGTCGGCCTCGGTGAGTCCGTACGTCTTCAGCATCGGGACGAAGCCGTCGTCGCGCTTGGCGAACTCGCTCTCGACGCAGAACGTGCGCTGGTCCTTCGGCAGGTCCTTCAGCTGCGAGAGCTTGGTGATGCCGAGCTCCTCGCCCTTCTTCTCGGCGATCGCGAACGCGTACGTGTTGTTCATGGGGGCGTAGGGCAGCCAGGTCAGCCCGTTCTTCAGGTCCGCGTCGTAGACGGCCTTGTACTGCTGCTCCTCGCCCTTCACCGGCTTCTGGTTGCCGAGGTAGTTGATCCAGCCGGTGCCCGTGTACTCCGGGGAGATGTCGACGCGACCGTCGAGCAGCGCCTGGCGGACGCCGAAGCTGCCGGGCGTGTTGCTGAGGTTCGTGACGTCGGCACCGGCCACGCTCAGCACCGTCGACATCATGTTGCCGAGCACGAGCTGCTCGGTGAAGTCCTTCGCCGCCACGGTGACCGGGACGCCCTCGAGCGACTTCACCCGCTTGATGGTGCCGGGCTCGGCGCCGAGCACCGCTCCCGACGCCGACTGCAGGCCGCAGCCGGCCAACCCCAGGCAGGCCAGGGCGACGGCGGACGTGACGAGCTTGCTGCGCAGGTGACCTCGCACGTCAGCCCACTCCCTTCGGGGCGGCGGCGATCTCGACGAGACGCGCCAGCCAGTCGATGAACAGGGCCAGGGCCGCGACCAGGATCGCGCCGACGCTCGACGCGCACGAGGGTGCCGCCCGCCGAGACGCCCATGCCGCGCGACGCCTCGACCAGACGCTGGTCGACGCCGTCGAGACCGGTGACCGTGTTGGCCACGATCGGCAGGATGCCGTACACCGCGAGGGCGACGATCGCGCCCGTGGCGCCCACGTCGAAGATCACGGAGCCGAGGGCGATGAGGCCGATCGCCGGGGCGGCCTGCCCGAAGCCGGCGACGGTGATGATCGGCTTGGAGAAGCGTCGCATCGGACCCCGCGTCAACGCGATGCCGAGCGGGATCGCGACCACGCAGGTCAGGAGCGTCGCGACGAGGCTGATGAACAGGTGCTGCCCGGTCAGGTCGAGCAGGTTGTCGACCGTGAGCGAGCGGCGCTCCACGTCGGTGACGTCCGCGGTGTTCACGTAGACCAGGCAACCGACGACCGCGGCGACGACGACGAGCGGCTGGCCGATCCAGCGACCGATGCCCGGACGGTCGACGGTGACGGTCGGGGTCGCCGCCTCGCCCCGCACGGCCGCGTCGTTCGCCGGACCGGCGGTGGTGGCGCTCACGGCTGCACCGGGTCGACGTCCGCAGCGCTGCTGCTGAGCTGCTGCATCGCCTGCATGATCGTCTCGACGCGGATGACGCCCTGGTAGACGTTGCGCCGACCCGTGACCACGACGACGCCGTGCGACGACGTGAGCATCTCATCGAGCGCGTCGTTGAGGGTCGAGGCGGAGCTGACGGTCTCGAGCTCCAGGTCGCGTGACACGCGGTCCAGCGCGCCGCCCCGCTCGAGCTCGCGGACGGAGACCCACCGCTGCGGGCGCTCCTGCGCGTCAAGGACGATCACCCAGTCGCGACCCTTGGCCCGGGCGTCCTGCGCAGCCGCGGCTGCGTCGCCGCCGACGTGCGCGACGGCGGCCTCGTGCAGCTCGACGTCACGCACGCGGGTGAGCGTCAGCTGCTTCAGAGCGGCACCGTGGCCGACGAAACCCTCGACGAACTCGTTCGCCGGCGACGTCAGGATGGCCTCGGGCGTGTCGTACTGGACGATCCGCGAGCCGACGTCGAGGATCGCGATCCGGTCGCCGAGCTTCACCGCCTCGTCGAAGTCGTGCGTGACGAACACGATCGTCTTGCGCAGCTCCTCCTGCAGGCGCAGGAGCTCGTCCTGCAGCCGCTGGCGGGTGATGGGGTCGACGGCGCCGAACGGCTCGTCCATCAGCAGCACCGGCGGGTCGGCCGCCAAGGCCCGGGCCACGCCCACCCGCTGCTGCTGGCCGCCGGACAGCTCCCGGGGGTACCGGTCGCGGTACTGCTCGGGGTCGAGGTTCACCAGGTCGAGCAGCTCGTCGACGCGCGCGGCGACGCGGTCCTTCTTCCAGCCGAGCAGCCGCGGCACGATCGCGATGTTCTCGGCGACCGTGTAGTGCGGGAACAGCCCGGCGCCCT
Source organism: Aeromicrobium sp. REDSEA-S32_B7 (assembly GCF_001626145.1). Classification (NCBI taxonomy): domain Bacteria; kingdom Bacillati; phylum Actinomycetota; class Actinomycetes; order Propionibacteriales; family Nocardioidaceae; genus Aeromicrobium; species Aeromicrobium sp. REDSEA-S32_B7. The sequence goes on along the minus strand of NZ_LUNF01000320.1, from coordinate 4,688 downwards.
GGATGACGTAGCCGATGCGTCGGCGCAGGTCGTCGGCGTCCTGGTCGGTGACGTCCTCGTCGCCGATGTAGATGCGACCGCTGGTCGGCTCGATGAGCCGGTTGATCATCTTCATCGTCGTGGTCTTGCCGCAGCCCGACGGGCCGACGAGCATGACGATCTCGCCGGCGGGGATCTCGAGCGTCACGTCGTCGACGGCCGCGCCGGACTGGCCCGAGTACTTCTTGGTGACGTTCTCGAGCAGGATGCGCTGCCCGTGCGACTGCTGCCCGGACGTGGTGGTGGTCGTGGTGGTCTCAGACACGGATGCCCCTGGAGGTCGTGGCTCGGGTGAGCAGGTTGAGGACGAGGTCGAGCACGACGGCGAGGAGGATGATCCCGACCGTGCCCGCGACGATGGAGTACGTGGCGTTGGCCCCGCCGGTGCGGGAGATGCCCGAGAAGATGTAGCCGCCGAGGCCGGGCCCCAGCACGTAGGCCGCGATCGCGGCGATGCCCATGAGCATCTGGCCCGAGACGCGGACGCCGGTCATGATGACCGGCCACGCGAGCGGCAGCTCGAGCCGCACGAGCGTGGCCACTCGCCCCATGCCCATGCCGCGCGCCGACTCCACGAGCGCCTGGTCGACACCGGTGAGGCCGATGATCACGTTGCGCAGGATCGGCAGGAACCCGAAGAAGACCAGGGCGATGACCGAGGGCAGCACCCCGATGCCGACGACACCGACCAGCAGGCCGAGCAGCGCGTACGAGGGGAGCGTCAGCCCGACGGACGACAGCGCCTGCGCCGCGGCGGTGCCCCAGCGGGACCGGTAGGCCAGCACGCCGAGCACGATCGCCAGCAGCGTGGCCGCGGCCAACGTCTGCACCACCAGGCTCAGGTGCTGGTACGCCAGGAACGACAGCACCGACCATCGATCGTGGACGAAGTCGAGGAAGCCCACACGTCACCTCTCGTCAGGACGGTGACGCAGGCAGGAGCCGTCGTCCGCCGTCGCGGGTGCTCAGCACGCTAACGGAGTCGGACGGATGTGCAACTGCGCGTGACGGCGCGTCGCCCCGCCGCGTCGACGGGTCAGGCGGGGGTGGCGACCTCGAGGATGCGGCTCAGGAGGCCGCCGACGAACTTGGGGCTGTCGTCGGTGGAGAGCTCCGCCGCGAGCTCGACGGCCTCGCTCACGGCGACCGGCCCGGGCACGTCGTCGACGTAGACGATCTCGAGGACGGCGACGCGCAGGAGGTTGCGGTCGACCCCGGGCATGCGGTCCAGCGTCCAGCCGCGGGAGTGCTCGGCGATGAGGCCGTCGATGTGCTGCTGGTGCTCCATGACACCCTCGACCAGCCGGACCGTGTAGGGGTTGACCGGCGGGTCGTTGGTCTCGCGCCGCGCCGCGAGCGTCCCGCCCAGGGGCAGGCCCTGGAGCTCGGACTCGAAGAGGATGTCGAGGGCGCGCTTGCGGTACTTGGTGCGCGCGCCCATCAGGCCTTCACGCGGCCGAGGTAGTTGCCGTCGCGGGTGTCGACCTTGACCTTCTCGCCGGTGGTGACGAACAGCGGCACCTGGATCTCGCGACCCGTCTCCAGGCGCGCGGGCTTCGTGCCGCCGCTGGAGCGGTCACCCTGCAGGCCCGGCTCGGTGTGCTCGATGAGCAGCTCGACCGAGAGCGGCAGCTCGACGTAGAGCACGCGGCCCTCGTTCGTGGCCACGGTGGCCTCCTGGTTCTCCAGGAGGAAGTCGGGCGCGCTGCCCATGGCCTCGGGCGCGATCTCGAGCTGGTCGTACGTCTGCACGTCCATGAACACGTAGTTCGTGCCGTCGTTGTAGAGGTACTGCATGTCGCGCTTGTCGACGGTGGCGGTCTCGACCTTGGTGCCGGCGTTGAAGGTCTTGTCGACGACCTTGCCCGACTCGACGTTCTTCATCTTGGTGCGCACGAAGGCGGGACCCTTGCCCGGCTTGACGTGCTGGAACTCGATGACGGTCCAGAGCTGGCCGTCGATGTTCAGCACCATGCCGTTCTTCAGGTCGTTCGTGGTGGCCATCAGGCGATCTCCAGGAGCTCGGTGGTCAGGTCGGTCAGCACCTCGGGGGTACCCGTGGCGGCCGGCGTGACGAGGACGGTGTCTTCGATGCGCACTCCCCCGCGGCCCGGGACGTAGATGCCCGGTTCCATGGTGAGGACGGTGCGACGCCCCAGTGTACCGACGTGCGCCGCGGCGATGAACGGGTCCTCGTGGATCTGCAGACCCACGCCGTGGCCCAGGCCGGTGGTGAAGTGCTCGAGCCACCCGGCCTCGTCGAGGACGCCCCGCGCGACGGCGTCCACCTCGGCCACGGGACGACCCTCGCGCAACGCGTCGACACCGGCGGCCTGCGACGCACGCACCGCGGCGTGGACCTCGCGCTGCCAGGCGTCGGCGGTGCCGAGCACGACGGTGCGCGTGCAGTCGGCGTGGTAACCGGCGACCCGCGCGCCGAAGTCGGTCTTGAGGAGGTCACCGGGCTGCAGCACCCGGTCGGTCGGGTGGTGGTGCGGCACGGCGGTGTTCGGGCCCGACGCGAGGATGGTCTCGAAGGCGACGGCCTCGGCGCCGAGCTCGAGCATGCGCCACTCGAGGTCGCGGGCGACGTCGCGCTCGGTCCGCCCCACCAGCGGACCCGCCCAGAGCGCTTCCAGCGCGGCCGCGGAGACCCGGCAGGCCTCGCGCAGCGCCGCCACCTCCACGTCGTCCTTCGTCTCGCGCGCCCGCTCGACCACCCGGTCGGCGGCGACGAGGTCGACCCCGGGCGCCGCGTCACCCAGCGTCGCGTGGGCGTCGACGCTCAGCGTGTGCGTCTCGACGGCCCACGCTCCCCCGACGTCGGCGAGTCGCGGGCCCGCGACGCCGAGCAGGTCGCGCGTGATGGTGTGCTCGAGACCGGGCACCTCGGCCGCGGCCTGGTCGCGGTAGCGGCCGTCGGTGAGGAACAGTCCACTGCCGTCAGCGCGCAGCACGAGGGCGCCGTTCGAGCCCGTGAACCCGGTGAGGTACCGGACGTTGACCAGCGTCGTGACCACGAGGCCGGCCCGACCGGCGTCGGCGAGCGACGCACCCACGCGCTCGCGGCGACGCTGCAGCGTCTGCGCGTCCGGCGCCAGGGTCGTGCTCATCGGGCAGCGCCCGGTGACGACGAGGGAGCGGCGAGGGCCGCGAAGGAGTCGCGCAGCGTCTGCTCGTCGGGGCCGGCGAGGATCGTCGTGCGTCCGAGGTCCTCGAGCACCACGAACCGCAGCTGGTCGCCGCGCGTCTTCTTGTCCAGACGCATCGCCGCGAGCAGCGGCGAGAAGGCGCCCGCCCACGTGGTCGGCAGCGACAGCGACGACAGCACGTCGCGGTGACGCTGCACGAGGTCGGCGTCGATGAGGCCGTGCCGGTGCGCCAGCTCCGCCACGTAGACCATGCCGACGCTGATCGCCTCGCCGTGGCGCACCGTGTACCGCTCCTCGCGCTCGATCGCGTGCCCCAGGGTGTGTCCGTAGTTCAGCGCCTCCCGGCCGATGCCGCTGTCGTCCTCGGCACCCCCGCCGGTGCTCTTCGCCGCCCACGGCCCGGCACCCCGGCCGGCGCCCTTCGCCGCCCAAGGCCCGGCACCCCCGCCGGTCTCCCGCAGGTCGCCGGCGACGGTCTGCGCCTTCACCCGGATCCCCTTGGCGACCAGCTCGGCGAGGATCGCCGACGTCGGGTCGAGCACGGCTCCCGTGCCGACGCCCTCGATCAGCTCCAGGATCGACGGGTCGGCGATGAACCCGCACTTCACCACCTCGGCGAGCCCGCTGCGCAGCTCCGCGGACGGCAGGTCGACCAGCAGGTCGAGGTCGCACAGGACGCCGACGGGCTCGTGGAACGCGCCGACGGCACCGTGGTGGAGACGTTGACGAACCGGACCCCACGCAACCAGCTCGCGGCCACGAAGCCGGCCAGGTCGGTCGTCGCCCCGCCGCCGAACCCGACCACGACGTCGGAGCGGGTGAAGCCGGTGCGCCCGAGGACGTCCCAGCAGTACTGCAGGACCTCGGCGTTCTTCGCGGCCTCGCCGTCGGGCACTTCGAGCAGGTGCACGTCGAGCGCCCGCGTCGCCTGCTCGCGCAGCAGGGTCGACCGGAGCCGTGCGGCGCGCTCGCGCAGCACCGTCGGGTGCACGATCGCGACCCGACGCACGTCGTCCCCGACGAGCGACGCGAGCTGGTCGCTCACGCCGGAGCCGACGAGGACGTCGTACGGGGCGGACGTCTCGACCCGGATGCGGACGGTCATGGGGTGGCGTTCTCCTGGATCAGCTGGTGGATGCGGGCGGCGACGTCGTCGGCGGTGAGGTCGTCGGTGACCACGGTGTGCGTGGCGAGGTCCTCGTAGACCGGGCGGCGCGCGTCGAGCAGCGCCTTCATGGTCGCGCGGACGTTGCCGAGGAGCAGCGGCCGGTTCGTGCCGAGGCCGACGCGCTGAGCGGCGGCGGACAGGCTGACGTCGAGGAAGACGACGCGCTGCTCGCGCAGCAGCTGCTGGGTGCCCGGGTGGAGGACGGCACCGCCGCCCAGTGCCAGCACGCCGTGGTGCTCCTGCAGCGCGCTCGCGACCGCGGCGGCCTCGAGCTCACGGAAGTGCGCCTCGCCGTGCTCGACGAAGAGGTCCTGCACGCTGGAGCCCGT
>NZ_LUNF01000032.1:0-4503 GCF_001626145.1 Aeromicrobium sp. REDSEA-S32_B7 | reverse complement strand
CCGCGACGTCGACCGCCGACGCGTCGGCCAGCCGTGAGCCCAGGTCGTCGTCCTCGACGTCGAGCACGTCGGCGCCTGCGAGCGCCGCCGTGTCGTCGGCGTGCCGCGAGACGGCGAGCACAGGTCCCTCGTGCCGCGCCAGCAGGCTGCGGCCGACACGCGTGCGCGGGCCGACGACGACCAGCGGCACGGCGCCGCGCCGCTCGGGCTCGGCGCCCGCCTGCACGGTGGCGTCGCTCGTGACGGCGGTCATCGCGCACCCCGCTCGAGGACGGCCTCGAACCGGTCGGCGCAGCCGGCCAGCGAGAACTCCTGCTCGGCGAGCTCACGCGCCTGGGCGCGCACGGTGTCGCGACGCTCGTCGTCGGCGAGCAGGGCGTCGACCCAGGCCGCGGCCGCGGGCAGCGAGGTCGCCTCGGGACGGCCGACGTGACCGCCGGCGCGCTCGACCAGGTCGGAGGCGGCGTTCTCCTCGGGCATCAGGCCGACGACGGGACGGCCCGCGCACAGGTAGGACAGCGTCTTGGACGGCACGGAGAACGCGCCGGCCTGCTGGTCGAGCAGCACGACGAGGACGTCGCCGCTGCCGAGCACCTCGGGGAGACGCTCGTAGGGCTGGAACGGCAGCAGGGTGAGCGGGACGTCGAGCCGGTCGGCCTCGGCGCGGATCACGTCGGCCGCCGGACCCTCGTTCACGACGACGAGCCGCACGGGACGACCGAGCTCGCGCACGGCGGCCGTCAGCCGCACCAGCAGGGCCGGGTCGTGCTTGAGGCCGAGGGTCCCGGAGTACAGGAGGGTCTGGACGTCGTCGAGCTCGTGCTCCACGGCCCAGTCGTTCTTGCGCTGGACCGGCACGATCTCATCGAGCGGGGCCCAGTTGGCGATGACGGTCGTCTTGTGAGCCGTGCCCCACCGCTCGTGCACCGGGACGAAGGAGTCGGCGATGACGACCACCTGGCTGGCACGCCGCGACGTCCAGCGCTCGGCCAGGTCGAACGCGAGCGCGACGGCGCGGAAGGAGCGCGAGAGCTTGGCGCCGGCGAAGGACCGGACGGCCACCGAGTAGACGTCCTGGTGCCACAGCACCCAGGGCTGGCGGAACAGCGCCATGGCGGCGGCGAAGACGACGAGCGTCGGGATCTGCACGTTCGACATGAGCGCGACGTCGGGGCGGACGCGGCGCACGTGGCGCACGAGCTCGACGCCGAGGCGCACCTCGAGCAGGAGCCGCTGCACGAAGCGGCGCTTGTCGAAGACGATGCCGTCGCCGACGGTCTCGAAGCGGATGGTCTCGCCGGGCTGGGCCTTGAGTCGGCCCTTGCCGGAGACGTAGGCGTTGCAGGTGGAGTGCGTCACGTCGTGCCCGCGCCGGGCGAGCTCGCGGCTGAGCTGGGCCTGGAACGGGTGCCCGCTGTAGTCGTGCACGAGGACGCGCATTCGACCTCCACTCGTGGTCACCGTCTCTCGGTGTCGCACGGGTCAACGAGGCGCGGCACCCAGGGTTACGTCCGCGACGGCTCGTGGAGGGACTTTCGTCACACGGTCGGGTCGCGTCCCTCGTCGAGCGCCTTCCACGGGTCCTCGACGACCGGTCGGCGCGACGGTGCGTCGTAGCGTCCGCTCATCCCGGGCCAGCCGCGTCCGTGCCGCACCACCAGGGCGCCGAGCAGCGCCGCGACCACGAAGCCTCCGGCCGCCACGAACGGCCACGGCGAGGTCGCGACGCGGCCGAGGTCCTCACCGGTGAACGCCGGCGACTGCTCGGCCGCGCCCACGAGCGCGTCGCGCGAGCCGTCGCCCGTGCCGCCGAGCACGCTGAGCACCGCGCCACCGACGCCCAGGAGGACGACCAGCACGCCCACGACCCACCGGCCCCGGCCGCGCGTCGCGAGCACGGCGAGCGCCGCGGTGACGACCACCACCGCCAGGGCAGCGGCCAGCGGCGCGACGTCGCGGCCCGTGACCACGACGTCGGCCGCGCGCACCGTCGCTCCCGCCGCCCTGACCGCCCGCACCGCGCCCACCGTCACCGGGACCGCCCGACCCGGCTCGACCCTCACGGCCTCGCCCGGCACGTGGGACGCCGGCGACCCCACGACCGGCTCGACGTCCTTCGGGTACCAGTGGCTGCGGTCGGGCAAGGTCGTCACGGGGGCGACCGGTCCGACGTACCGCGCCGGCACCGCCGACCTCGGACGTCCGCTCACGGTCCGGGTCACCGCCACGCGGCCCGGGCACGCCACCGCGTCGCGCACGTCGGCGTCGCGCACCGTCAAGGCGCAGCCCGCCCTCGCCGTCACCAGCACCGGAGGTCGCCGGAGCGCGACGTTCACCGTCGTCGTGCGCGCGAGCGGCGCCACCCCCACGGGGACCGTGCGCGTCCGGCTCGGCTCGCGCACGCTGCGCAGCGCGACCCTCACGAGCTACCGGGGCACGCGTCGTGCCGTCGTCACCGTCACGGGACAGGCCAAGGGCACGCGGGTGTACACGGTGGAGTACCTCGGCGACGCGAAGGCCGAGGCCCGCTCGACCAAGCGTCGGGTCACCGTGCGCTGACGACAGGACGGGCGTCCCACGGACCCTGGGCCGGTGGGGTTTTCGTGGCCGGACGGCGGGTACCATGGGGAGTTCGCAGAACGACCCACGAGAGCCGAGGAGAGGCGTGTCCTCCGAGCAGCAGGCCGCCGCAGAGATCGCAGCGGAGCAGGCGTACGTCGACGTCGTCTACGGTCGCCTCGACGAGTCCACCAAGGTGGCGCAGTCGCTCGTCACCGAGGGCTTCGCCCGCGGGCACGTCGGCAACGAGGGCGGTCTGGTCGAGCGCGACGCGATGGTCTTCCAGGCCACCCGCCGCCTGTCGGCGCTCAACGCCGCGCACGACGGGCTCGTGTTCGGCCGGCTCGACCTGCAGGGCGGCGAGGCCCGGTACATCGGCCGGATCGGTGTCCGCGACGCCGAACGCGAGATCCTGCTCGTCGACTGGCGTGCGCCGGCGGCGGCGTTGTTCTACCAGGCCACCGCCCAGGACCCCACCGGCGTCGTCCGCCGTCGCGTCCTGCGCAGCTCGGGCAAGACCGTCGTCGGGGTCGAGGACGACCTGCTCGACGCGGAGAACGCCCCCGAGGACATGGTCGTCGTCGGCGAGGGCGCGCTGCTCGCCAGCCTCTCGCGGGCCCGCGACAGCACCATGCACTCCGTCGTCGCCACGATCCAGAAGGAGCAGGACGAGGCGATCCGGGCGCCCAGCCGCGGCGCGACGATCATCGGCGGCGGCCCCGGCACGGGCAAGACCGTCGTGGCGCTGCACCGTGCGGCCTACCTGCTGTACACCGACCGCCGACGCTTCGAGTCCGGTGGCGTGCTCGTCGTCGGCCCGTCGTCGGTGTTCATGAGCTACATCGAGCGCGTGCTGCCGAGCCTCGGCGAGACCGCGGTGACGCTGCGCTCGCTGGGCGAGGTCGTCGACGGGGTCGGCGCGCGCGAGCACGACGAGCCGGTCGCCGCCGCGGCCAAGGGCTCGTCGCGCATGCTGCCCGTGCTCCGGCGCCTGGCCACCTCGCCGCAGCCCGGCGAGCCGACGTCGTTCCGGTACTTCTACAAGGACGACGTGCTCGTCCTCGACGCCAAGAAGCTCGCCAACATCCGCCGTGGGCTGCTCTCGAACCTGCCGCGCAACCGCGCCTACCCGAAGGCGCCGGCCGCCGTGGCGCGGGCGCTGTGGCAGCAGGTGTCGGGCGAGCGGGCGCTCGAGAAGGGCGAGGAGGGCTTCCTCGACGAGCTCACCACCGACCACCGCTACGTCGACTTCGTCGAGGCGTGGTGGCCTCCGGTCGACGCCGTCGAGCTCTGGCGCACCCTGCCCAAGCGGGTCGGCGAGCTCGCCAACGGCGCGTTCTCCCGCGAGGAGCTCGACGCGATGGTCACGTCGTGGGCCTCGGGCGTCCCCGCCATCGAGGACGTCCCCCTCGTCGACGAGCTGCGCTACCTGCTGGGCGAGGTGCCGCCCGACGACGAGCGCGACGACGACGTGCCGCGTCAGCTGATGAGCTTCGAGCGACGTGAGCGCGAGGTCGAGAACGAGCTGCGCTCCACCACGAGCATCGACGACGACGGCTACGCGCACGTGCTGGTCGACGAGGCGCAGGACCTCTCGCCGATGCAGTGGCGGATGCTCGGCCGGCGCGGCCGCTACGCCAGCTGGACGATCGTCGGCGACCTCGCGCAGTCGTCGTGGCCGCACGCCGACGAGGCCGAGCAGGCCCGCGTCGCCGCGCTGGAGGGCAAGGTCGAGCACCGGTTCCGGCTCTCGACCAACTACCGCAACTCCGCCGAGATCTACGACCTCGCGGCCGACGTCGCGCAGGTCGCGATCCCGGGTGCCGACCTCGCGGAGGCCGTGCGCCGCACGGGCGAGGCGCCACGGCACGAGTGGGTCGCCGACGCCGCGCTACTCGACGCCGTCGAGGCCGAGGCCGACACGATGCTCGAGCGGGTCGAGGG
>NZ_LUNF01000319.1:0-10034 GCF_001626145.1 Aeromicrobium sp. REDSEA-S32_B7 | reverse complement strand
GCTGTCGGCGGCGGAGCGGGCCCGGCGGGAGCGCTCGCGCGAGCAGGGTGCGGGCGTCGTCGGGTACGCGACCGACACGGCGGGACGCTGGGCGTCGTTCGCGCTCTCGGGTCGCGCCTGGGCGGTCGAGCTGGCGTCCGGCGAGGTGCACGAGCTGCCGACTGTCGACGGCGTGATCGACCCGCGGGTCGACCCGACCGGTCGACGCGTGGCCTACGCGGCCGACGGAGCACTGCGCGTCGTCGACCTGCCGGGAGGCGCGTCGAGCACCGAGCCGGCCGACACGGCCCTGGCCACGCCGGACACCCCGACGCAGGTGTGGGGGCAGGCCGAGTTCATCGCCGCCGAGGAGATGGGCCGCTTCCGCGGGTTCTGGTGGGCGCCGGACGGCGAGTCGCTGCTCGTCGAGCGGTACGACGACGCCCCGGTCGCGACCTGGCACGTGGCCGACCCCGAGCACCCCGACCGCGCGCCGGTCGAGCAGCGCTACCCGGCCGCCGGCACCGCCAACAGCGACGTCACCCTCTGGCACGTCACGCTCGACGGTCAGCGCACGGAGGTCGGATGGGACCACGAGCGGTTCGAGTACCTGGCCTCGGTCACCTGGACCGAGCACGGCGCACCCGTGCTGCAGGTCCTCACCCGCGACCAGCGCACCGCGGGGGTGCTCGCGGTCGACATCGCCGACGGCTCGACGCGCACCCTCCGCACCCTCACCGACGAGGCGTGGGTCGAGGTGCTGAGCGCGCCGCGGTACGCGGCCGGTGGCCGGCTGGTCTCCGTCGAGGACGTGACAGGGGCGGCGGGGGAGGAGGCGCGCCAGGTCGTCGTCGACGGGACCCCGGTCGGCCCGCGGGGCTGGCAGGTGCGCGGCATCGTCAGCACCCACCCCGACGCCGTCGTCGTGACCGCGTCGCAGGAGCCCACCGAGGTGCAGGTCGTGCGCGTCGGCCTCGACGGCTCCGTCGAGCCGCTGACGTCGGGCCAGGCCGTGCACGGGGCCGCGGTCGGCGGTGGCACCACGGTGGTGAGCCGGTCGGCGCTCGACACGGTGGGCACGACGTTCACGGTGCACCGCGACGGCTCCGACGCCGTGTCGCAGCTGCGCGTCGTGGCCGAGCCCGCTCCCTTCGACCCCGCGGTGACGATGGTGTCGGTCGGCGCCCGGCAGCTGCGCGCCGCCGTCCTGTTCCCGCGCGACCACGTGCCGGGGTCGCGTCGCCTGCCCGTCCTCATGGACCCCTACGGCGGACCGCACGCCCAGCGCGTGCTCGCGTCGGCCCGTATGTTCCTCGAGGCCCAGTGGCTGGCCGACCAGGGCTTCTGCGTCGTCGTCGCCGACGGTCGCGGCACGCCCGGGCGCGGCAAGGCGTGGGAGCGCGAGGTGCTCGACTCCTTCGCCACGGTGACGCTCGACGACCAGGTCGACGCCCTCGCCGGCGTCGCCGAGCGCTGGCCCGACGACGTCGACACCTCGCGCGTGGGCATCACGGGCTGGTCGTACGGCGGCTACCTGTCGGCGCTCGCGGTGCTCGCCCGGCCCGACGTGTTCCACGCGGCCGTCGCCGGCGCGCCCGTGACCGAGTGGCGGCTCTACGACACCTGCTACACCGAGCGCTACCTGGGCCACCCCGACGAGCAGCCCGACGTCTACGACCGCAACTCGCTGCTGCCCCTCGCCGAGCGGCTCGAGCGACCGCTCATGCTCATCCACGGGCTGGCCGACGACAACGTGGTCGCCGCGCACACCCTGCGGCTCTCCTCGGCGCTGCTGGCCGCAGGCCGGGCGCACACGGTGCTGCCGCTGTCGGGCGTCACCCACATGACCCCGCAGGAGGTCGTCGCGGAGAACCTCAAGCTGCTCCAGGTCGACTTCCTGCGCACCCACCTCGACGCCTGACGCGTCCTGCGGACCTGATGACGGTCCTCGCCGCGGTGATCGTCAGAAGGTCCACAGAACGCAAGGGCCGGTCCTACTGCTCGCGCTTGAGGCGCTTGGGAGCGGTGGGGAGGTCGGGGACCGCGGGCGGGGCGGTGTCGGCGCGACGCGGGTCGCCCGGGAGCCAGCCGCCGTACACGTCGACCATGTCGACGACGCGCTTGTCGAACGGCTCCACGACGACCGCCCAGGCGCGGTCCTCGGAGTCGTCCTCGCCCGCGAAGCCCTCGGCCCGGGCGGTCACCGTGTAGCCCTCGGCCTCGAGGGCCTTCACGAGCTCCGCGGCGTCGTCGCGCTCGTCGAACCAGATCTCGTCCATGGCCCCCGATCGTAGGACGTCGGGTCAGCCCTCGTGCAGGGCGAAGTCGTCGAAGTCGAAGCCGGGCGAGACCACGCAGCTCACCAGCGCCTCCTGCTCGCCCGGAAGCGTCCGCTGCCAGACGCCCGCCGGCACGAGCAGCTGCGACACCTGCGTGGCGCCGACCCCGACCACATGCCGCTCGACGGCCTCCGGCACGGCTCCGGAGCCGCCCAGCTCCAGGGCGACCGCGCCCGTGTGGGCCAGCCACAGCTCGTCCGACGCGACCCGGTGCCAGGCGGAGGAGTCGCCGGCCGGCAGGAGGAACCAGATCAGGGTCGCGGTGGGTCTCACGCGCCCATCGGGCAGCGTCACGTCGACCGGCGAGCGCCACGTCTGGCGGTACCACCCGCCCTCCGGGTGCGGCTCCAGCGCGAGGCGGGCGGCAGTGCTGGGGACGTCGGAGGCCTTGGCGGTCATGGCTGCACGGTAGTAGCCTGGAGGTCCCCTACCCGCGAGGTGATCCGCCACCGTGAAGCTCTGAGGTCCGAGCCCAGCGCACGTCCTTCGACGTCAGCGCGTCTCGTCGACCTCCTTCACGGCAGCACCCGGTCCCTGCGAGGACCTTCCGTCGTGACCTCCTGACGACGCGCGCCCGCGCGGCTCACGCAGCCCCGCCCGCCCGCGATCTCCCCGGAGGCCCCATGTCCGCGACCCTGTCCCTGCACCACCTCACCCACACCTGGCCCGACGGCACCACCGTGCTCGCCCACGTCGACCTCGACCTCGGACCCGGCGTCCACGGCCTCGTCGGCACGAACGGAAGCGGCAAGTCGACCCTGCTCCGGCTGCTCACCGGCGACCTGACGCCCACCGAGGGGGTCGTCGCGGTCGGCGGCACCGTCGAGCTGTTGCCGCAGGACCCCGTGCCCTCGGTACGCGGACTCAGCGTCGCGCACGTGCTCGACGTCGCCGACACCCTCACGGCCCTGCGAGCCGTCGAGGCTGGGAGCACCGACCCCCGCGACTTCGACGCCGTCGGCGACGACTGGGACGTCGAGGAGCGGGCGCGCGCCTGGCTCGACCGGCTCGGGCTCCCCCGGGTCGGGCTCGACCGCGACGCCGCGAGCCTCTCGGGCGGCGAGCTGGTGCTGCTGGCGCTGGCCGCTCGGCTCCTGCGCCGCCCGGACGTGCTCCTGCTCGACGAGCCGACGAACAATCTCGATCGTCGCGCCCGTGCACACCTGGCCGAGGCGCTGCACGGATTCGGTGGCGTGGCCCTCGTGGCGAGCCACGACCGCGAGTTCCTCGAGCACGTCGACAGCATCGTGGAGGTGCACGCCGGCACCGTCCGTACGGTCACCGGCGGGTTCTCCGTCTACGAGGACGTGCTCGCGGCCGAGCAGGACGCCGCTGAACGCGCGGTCCGAGACGCGCGGGTCGACGTCCGACGTCAGCAACGCGAGCTCGTGGAGGCCCGCACCAAGCTGGACCGCCGCTTGCGCACCGCCGCCAAGGCCGAGGCCGAGAAGCGGGTGCCGAAGATCATCGCGCACGGTCGACGGATGCAGGCCCAGGTCTCGGCGGGACGCCTCCGCGGCGCGCACGAGGACCACGTCGAGCAGGCGAGAGCGCGGCTCGACGCCGCGCAGGAGAGGGTCCGGGACGACCGCGAGGTGCGACTCGAGCTGCCCGCCACCGCGGTCCCCCGGAGTCGCGACGTGGTGGTCGCGGACGGCCTCGTGCTGCCGCGCGTCGGCACGGCGCTCGACCTGCATCTCCGAGGTCCGGAGCGGGTGGCCCTCGTGGGCCCGAACGGCAGCGGCAAGTCGACGCTGCTGCAGGTGCTGCTCGGCGAGCTCGCCCCGAAGGCCGGCAGCGTCCGCGTCGGCGTGCCCGTGGGGCACCTCGCGCAGCGCCCGGCGCTCCCCGACGAGCAGGCCAGCGTGGTCGACAACGTCCGGCAGGCAGCACCCGACGTCCCGCCCCAGACGGTCCGCGCCCAGCTCGCTCGGCTGCTGTTCCGTGGACGCGACGCCGACCGTGTCGTCGCCACGCTGTCCGGTGGCGAACGCCTGCGGGCTGCCCTGGCGTGCGTGCTGCTGGCGGAGCCCGCGCCGCAGCTCCTGCTGCTCGACGAGCCCACCAACGACCTCGACCTGGTCAGCGTCGGGCACCTGGTCGACGCGCTGCGCGGCTACGAGGGCGCCCTGCTGGTGGTGAGCCACGACGAGCGGTTCCTCGACGACCTCGGCCTCGACCGTCGCGTGGAGCTTCCCTCACCCGGCGAGGTGGTCCCGCTGGCCTGACACTGGACCCGTGGACCCCGACGGACCTGCCCTGCACGGACCCCGGCTCATGCGACAGACGTGGGCGGACATCGCCTTCGTCCACTGGGCCGTCGACCCCGACGTCGTCGCGCCGTTCATGCCGGCAGGGGTCCGGCCCGACGTGCTCGACGGTCGGTCGTACGTGGGCCTGATCCCGTTCCGGATGCAGCACGCGGGCTTCGGGCGCGGGCCGGCGGTCCCGTGGCTGGGCACGTTCCACGAGACGAACGTGCGTCTGTACTCGGTGGACGACACCGGACGTCACGGCGTCGTGTTCCTGTCGCTGGAGTCGGCCCGGCTCGTCGTGTCGGCACTCGCCCGGCTCGTCTTCGGCACGCCGTACACCTGGGCGCGGATGCGGGTCGAGGAGCACGACGGTGTGCACCGCTACACGACGTCGCGACGCTGGCCCGGACCACGGGGCGCGGGCGGTCGGATCGAGGTGCGGCCCGGCGAACGCCTGGAGGAGCCGAGCGAGCTCGAGCACTTCGTCACGGCTCGCTTCGGGCTGCACACCCGGGTGCTCGGACGCACGTGGTGGGTGCCGAACACGCACACCGCCTGGCCGCTGCACCGCGCCGAGCTGACCTCGCTCGACGACACGCTGCTGGAGGCCGCCGGCTTCCCCGGCCTGGCAGGCACGGCGCCGGCGTCGGTGCTGTGGTCGCCCGGCACGTTCACGACGTTCGGGCTCCCGCGCCGTGGCGTGCCGGCGCGGGCAGCAGCCGCCGGGTGAGCAGCACGCCCCACAGCGCCGCGAGCGGGAACATCAGCACGCCGTAGACCGCGCCGGGCACCGAGATCGCCGTCTCGCCGAGCACCTCGACCGCGACGTAGATGGCCAGCGTCGCGTTGTGCACGCCGATCTCGAACGAGCTGGCCACCGCCTGCGCCGGGCCGAGCCCGACGAGGCGGGGCACCGCGAACCCGACCACGAGGCTCACCACGCAGAACAGCGCGGCGGGGAGCCCGACCTGGCGCAGGTAGTCGCCCGCGTCGGAGCCGGTGCTCGCGAGGATCCCGAGGACGAGCACGAGCAGGATGACGGCCGACGCGGTGCGCACCGGACGGTCGGCACGGGCCGCGAGCTCCGGCCGCCGGCGCCGCACCAGCATGCCGAGCAGCACGGGCGCCAGGACGACCACGAAGACCTCGACGACCTTCCGGAACTGCAGCGAGACCTCGTCGTCGAGGCCGTAGTGCTCGATCGCGAGGTTGGTGATGAGCGGCAGCGTGCCGATCGCGACGACGGAGTTGATCGCCGTCAGCGACACGTTGAGCGCGACGTCGCCCCGGAAGAGGTGGCTGTAGAGGTTCGCCGACGTCCCGCCGGGCGACGCCGCCAGCAGCAGCATGCCCACGGCGAGCAGGGGGTCGAGGTCGAAGGCGGTGACGAGGCCGAAGCAGAGCAGCGGCAGGAGGAGCAGCTGGCACGCCAGCGCGACCACCACCGCCTTCGGGTGGCGCCCGACCCGACGGAAGTCCTCGGGCGTGAGCGAGAGGCCGAGCCCCAGCATGATGATGCCGAGGGCGACGGGTAGGCCGACCGTGGAGAGTGCGGAGTCCATGCCTCACCCTAGAGTGATGCACGTCACTTTCCCACCCTCCGCGTCGCGTGCCGGACGGACGGCTACGGCAGGGCGTCGAGGATGGCCGGGACGCGCTCCCGGAAGGCGGCGACGCGGTCGCGGGTGCGCTGCGGCTCGCCCACCTTCTGCAGGTTCGCGATGCCCGCGTCGCCGCGGGCGATGCCGGCCGCGATCCGCTCGCTCGCCGTCGTCATGCGCTCGACGACCGCGTCCAGCAACGTCATCGGACCCCACTCGCCGTAGGCCTCCACGACGAGGTCGAGACGGCGGGCGGTCTCCTCCACGCCGATGTCGCGGTAGAGCGGGATGCCCGTCCAGGCGAGGAACGCGAGGTCGTCGATGGCCCGCCCAGGCCCGGCCATGTCCCAGTCGATCATCGCCACGAAGTGGCCGCTCTGGACGATCCAGTTGTAGGCGCCGGGGTCGTGGTGGCAGACGACCTGGTCGGGCGCGAGCGTCACCGGCTCCTCCCCCGTCCCCCGCCAGCGCAACGGCTCCTCGGGCCGGAAGCCCTCGACGACGTCGTGGTACCCGCGCAGCCAGGTGACCGCCTCGACGAGCACGGTGTCGAGCACGACCTCGTCGTCGACCGGCACGCCGCGACCCTCGACGTAGCTCAGGACCTCTCGGCCCTGGTCGTCGAGACCCTCGACCCTCGGCACGCCGCCGAGGCCCTCGTCGGCGAGGAAGGCGAGCAGGCGGTGCACGGCCGGCGTCCACGGACCCGTCGGCCTGCGGACCGTCCGGCCGATGCGCAGCGCGCCCCCGACCGCGCCCGGGAGGTGCTCGACGTCGGGGCCGTCGGCGTCTGGTGCGTCGTCCACGTGGGTCATCGTGGCACGCTATCCCCCGTGGCTCACGGACACGCACACTCCCACGACGACCTCGACGTCGGACCGCCCCGTCAGGGCCTCGCCGCGACGCTCGCCGTCGTGGTCGGCGCCATCTCGGTGGCCGCGATCGTCGCGATGGTCGTGCTCTGGCCGTCGTCGTCGCAGGTGCCCAAGGCACCCAACCCCCTCAGCGGCGAGGGCGTGACCCTGCTCGACGGCACCGTCACCGCGGTCAAGCCGTTCGACTGCGGGTCCGGCGGCGTGGGGCCGGACAACCAGCCCACCGTCGACGGCGACTGCGCCAAGGTGACCGCCGAGACCGACGACGGCGACGCCACGTTCACCCTCGACTCCGCGCGCTACCAGGCCGGGATCGACACGGGCGACGAGATCGAGGTGCTGCGCATCGCACCCCAGGGCCAGCCGGCGACGTTCGAGTTCTACGACTTCCAGCGCACCTTCCCGCTGCAGGCGCTGGCGATCGCGTTCGCGGTCCTCGTGGTGGCCGTCGCGCGGTGGCGCGGCCTCTTCGCGCTCGTCGGCATCGGCGTCACGCTGGTCGCGCTGATGCAGTTCATCCTGCCCGCCCTGCTCGCGGGGAAGTCGGCCCTCCCGGTGGCCATCGTCGGCTCGACGGTGATCATGACGGTCGTGCTCTACCTGGCCCATGGCGTGAGCATCCGCACGACCAGCGCGCTCTTCGGCACCTACTTCGGCATCATCGGCACCGCCCTGATGGGGGCGCTCGCGACCGACTGGGCGAGCCTCACGGGCATCGGCTCCGAGGACGACCGCACGCTCGTGGCCACCGTGCCGACCCTCTCCATGTCCGGCGTCGTGGCCGCGACCATGGTGATCGCCGGGCTCGGCGTCCTGAACGACGTGACCGTCACCCAGGCGAGCGCGGTGTGGGAGATGCGGGCCCTGCAGCCCACCGCCCGCGCCCGGGAGCTGTTCATGTCGGCCATGCGGATCGGCCGCGACCACATCGCCTCGAGCGTCTACACGCTCGTCTTCGCCTACGCCGGCTCGGCCATGACGGTGCTGCTGCTCATCTCCGCCTACTCGCGACCCCTCGGGGAGATGGCGACCACCGAGGAGCTCGGCCAGGAGCCCGCCGGCCGACGTCGCGCGACGTCGTGACCGTCGGCACGCCTGCCGCGGTCGCCGGCCCCGCGTAGGCTCGCGCCATGGAGTGGGTCGGCGTCGTGCTGTTCGGGGTGGGCGTGCTGGTCGCGCTCGTCGTGGCGCTGTGGCTGTTCCAGCGCTCCCTCGACCAGCCCGGCGGTCGCGACGGTCTCGGCACCATGGGCAACGGCATGGGCGTCATGGACAACTTCTTCAGCCCGTCGCGCGCCGACGCCGCCGAGGAGCTCGAACGTCAGAAGCGTGCTGCCCACGTGATGCCTTCCCCCGACGAGGACGACGAGCTGCGGCACGGCCAGGTGCGGCGCAACCCCGACGGATCCCCTCGCTCGATCCGGCTCACCCGGCCGCCCGAGGACGACTGAGGCCCTCGACGCAGGGCTCGTCGCGTGGGGTGCTCCACCCGTCGCGAGGCGCTCGAGAGGCGCACGTCACGAAACCGGCCTACCGTCGAGTCATGACCACCGCCCGCACGATCGTCGCCAGCACGCTCGGTTTCTACGTGTTCGTCGGTGCGCAGGCGTTGGACGCGCTGCGCGCCAACGGCCGTCGCCGCTGACGCAGCCCCTCCTCAGACGCGCATGGCCTCGCGCAGGCCGCGCGTCGCGAGCTGGTCGGCCAGCTCGTTGTCGGGCACGCCCGAGTGCCCCTTGACCCAGAACCACTCCACCTCGTGCCGCTCGCAGGCCTGCTTGAGCCGCTTCCAGAGGTCGACGTTCTTGACCGGCTGCTTCGTAGACGTGCGCCACCCGTTGCGCTCCCAGCCCGTCATCCACGACGTGATGCCGCCCCGCACGTAGGCGCTGTCGGTGAACAGGTGCACCGTGGAGGGTCGGTTGAGCGTCTCCAGCGCCATGATCGGTGCCATCAGCTCCATGCGGTTGTTGGTCGTGCTCTCGCGCTCGCCACCGCACATCTCCCGCACGTGCGAGCCGTAGCGCAGCACGGCACCCCAGCCGCCGGGACCGGGGTTCGGCTTGCAGCCGCCGTCGGTGTGGATGAGGACGGGGACGGTGGAGGGTGCGGTCGTCATGGCGTCGACCATCCTCGCACCTGGTCGTCGAGCCCTCGCCGGTCGTACCGTGACGCCATGAGCCTGCACACCGCCGACGAACGTTCCGTGCTTGAGGGGCTGCTCGACGTGCAGCGGGCGGAGGTCGCGCTGCTGCTCGACGAGGTCGACGACACCGAGGCGCGCACCCGGCTGGTGCCGTCGGCGACCACGGTGCTCGGGCTCGTCAAGCACGCGGTGTTCGTCGAGCGCGTCTGGTTCCACTCCCGGGTGGCGGGCGTCCCGCGCGAGCGTCTCGGCCTCCCCGCCGCACCGGCCGACAGCTTCGTGCTGACCGACGACGACACGGTCGCATCGGTCCGCGCCGACTTCGACGAGGCGTGCGACATCTCCCGCGCCGTCGCCGCCGCCCACGACCTCGACGAGACCTGGCCGTGGTACGACGGACCCGTCTCGCTGCGCTACGTCTACGGCCACATGATCGCCGAGCTCGCCCGCCACGCCGGGCACGGCGACATCCTGGTGGAGCAGCTGCTCGCACGGCGCGCGTCCGCGCAGGTCTGAGGTCGCTCGTCGAGCGCGCCGGGGCGAGCCTGGCTAGCGTCGGGTCGAGACCTCTGGAGGACCCGTGCCCGACGCCGTCGTCGCCCTGGCCGTCGTGGGGGCCGCGCACGCGGCCTTCCAGCTGACCGTGTCGGTGGTGGTCTACCCGGCGCTCGCGTCGGTGGGCGCCGACCAGTTCACACTGGCGCACGACGCGCACTCGCGGCGGATCGTGCTGCTCGTCGTTCCCCTCTACGCGGCACTGGTCGCGGTGTGCGGGTGGGCGGTCGCCACCGACCCGCGTCCGCTCGTGCAGGCGGCCGTCGCCGCGCACGGCCTAGCGC
>NZ_LUNF01000318.1:0-7664 GCF_001626145.1 Aeromicrobium sp. REDSEA-S32_B7 | reverse complement strand
TGGGTGGGGCCCCACCCAGAGGATGGCCGCCCGTTGTCCGCCGGGGGCTGACCGACGTCACCACCGACCGTCGCCCCCACCCGAAGGATTCACCCCACCTCAGCGCTGGGTGGGTGAGTCACCCTTTGGGTGGGGCCCAACCCCAAGGGCGGCGAGGGGGGAGGGGCGGGTCAGTCGCGGAGGACGGGGCAGGACATGCAGCGGGGGCCGCCGCGGCCGGAGCCGAGCTCGGAGCCGCTGATGGCCACGACCTCGATGCCGTGCTCCTCCAGGCGGGCGTTGGTCTGCTCGTTGCGCTCGTAGGCGACGGCGAGGCGGGCGTCGATGGCGAGGGTGTTGTTGCCGTCGTCCCACTGCTCGCGCTCGGCGGTCACCGGGTCGAGACCGGTGTCAATGCGGTGCAGGCGCTCGATGCCCATCGCGTCGGCCGCGGCGTCGAAGAACGACCGCTCCGGCGCCACCGACAGCGAGCCGTCCGCGTCGAGCGTGACCGCCAGCGCCCGCAGCTCGTCGGCCATGTTCGGGTAGATGACGACGGTGTCGACGTCGACCATCGTGACGATCGTGTCGAGGTGCATCGTGGCGCGTTCCTGGGCGATGGGCACCGCCAGCACCGACTCGGCCAGACCGGCACGCAGTGCGGTGGCCGCGAACCGCTCGAAGCCGGCGGGAGTCGTCCGCTCCCCGACGCCGACCGCGACGACACCGGGCGCGAGCAGCAGCACGTCGCCGCCCTCGAGGTGCTCCAGGTGCGGACCGTGGACCCGTTCGACGCCCGCGAAGCGCGGGTGGTGGGCGTACACGAGACCGGTCAGCTGCGTCTCGCGGACGCGCGCCGGCATCGCCAGGCTCGTGACGGCGACCCGGTCGAGCAGCCACACGGAGGAGTCGCGCGTGAAGAGCAGGTTGGGCAGCGGGTCGACGAGGAAGTCGTCGGGGCGCAGCAGGCTCGTGACGATGCTGCGGTGCGCGACCTCGTCGTTGCGCAGGCCGGCCGTCACGACGGCGGCGAGGTCGGCGGGGGCGAGGTCCGACAGCGCGGCCACCAGGTAGCGACGCAGGCTGTCGCCGAGGTGCAGCGTCGACGTCGTGCTCTCGACGATCTCGGCCCGGGCGTCGGCCTGCTCGAGCGTCTCGGTGAGCAGCTCGACGAGGTACAGCACCTCGACGTCGTGGTCGCGCAGCGCCTGCGCGAACGCGTCGTGCTCGTCCTGCGCGCGCCCCAGCCAGGGGATGCCGTCGAACAGCAGCGAGTCGTTGTTGCGCGGCGTCAGCCGCGCGAGCTCCTGGCCCGGCCGGTGCAGCAGCACCGTCCGCAGGCGGCCGACCTCGCTCGAGGCACCCCACGTCGTCATGGGGCCCACCCTAGGTGGCGTCGGGCTCCAGCCAGAGGACCCCGGCCGGGGGCAGCTGGACGAGGGCTGACGCCGCGAACCCGTGGTGCGGGATCCCCTCGGCCTCGACCGACCCCAGGTTGCCGACACCCGAGCCGCCGTACGCCTGCGCGTCGGTGTTCAGCACCTCGCGCCACCGGCCCAGGAGCGGCAACCCGACGCGGTAGTCGTGGTGCGGCGCTCCGGAGAAGTTCGCCAGGCAGGCCAGCTGCGACCCGTCGCTGCCGATCCGCAGGAAGCACACGACGTTGCCCGCGACGTCGGAGGCGTCGATCCAGCGGAACCCGTCGGGGGTGGTGTCGGCCGTGTGGAGCGCGGGGGTCGCGCGGTACGTCTGGTTCAGGTCGGCGACCAGCTCGAGGACGCCCGCGTGCAGCGGGTCGCGCAGCTCGTCCCAGTCGAGCCCGCGGGCCTCCGCCCACTCGCCCTCCTGCCCGAACTCACCGCCCATGAACAGCATCTGCTTGCCGGGATGGGCCCACATGAACGCCAGCAGGGCGCGCACGCCGGCCGCCTTGTTCCACGCGTCGCCCGGCATCCGGCCCCACAGCGAGCCCTTGCCGTGCACGACCTCGTCGTGCGACAGCGGCAGCACGAAGTTCTCGGTCCAGGCGTAGTCGATGGCGAACGTCATCTCCCCGTGGTGGTACGAGCGGTGCACGCATCATCACGCCGGGGTGGTGCTTGTAGACCGTCGCGTTGAGCTCCTGGAGCAGCTGCACGGCCTCGAGGTTCTCGCGGCCACCGTGCTTGTTGGGCACCCACTCGCCGTCGTTGCGCGAGTAGTCGAGGTAGAGCATCGACGCGACGGCGTCGACGCGCAGGCCGTCGAGGTGGAACTCCTCGAGCCAGAACAGCGCGTTGGCGACGAGGAAGTTGCGCACCTCCGGACGTCCGAAGTCGAACACGTAGGTGCCCCAGTCGGGCTGCTCGCCGCGGCGCGGGTCGGGGTGCTCGTAGAGGGCGGTGCCGTCGAAGCGGGCCAGGGCCCACTCGTCCTTCGGGAAGTGCGCAGGCACCCAGTCGACGATGACGCCGAGGCCGCGCTGGTGCAGCTCGTCGACGAACCAGCGGAAGTCGTCGGGGGAGCCGAACCGCGACGTCGGCGCGTAGTACGACGTGACCTGGTAGCCCCAGGAGCCGCCGAAGGGGTGCTCGGCGACGGGCAGCAGCTCGACGTGGGTGAAGCCCATCTCGAGGAGGTAGTCGCCCAGCTCCTCGGCGAGCTCGCGGTACGTCAGCCCGGGACGCCACGACCCGAGGTGCACCTCGTAGATGCTCACGGGGGCCTCGGCCCAGCGGGTCGCGTCGCGCTGCTCCACCCAGGCGTCGTCGCGCCAGCGGTGCGTCGGCTCGACGACGACCGACGCCGTCGCGGGCGGCACCTCGGTGCCGAACGCGAGCGGGTCGATCTTCTCGTGCCAGACGCCGTCGGCGCCCTCGACCCGGAACTTGTACCGCGCGCCGGCGCCGACGCCCGGGACGAAGAGGTCCCAGACACCCGGGCCGCCGAGCGGTCGCATGGCGTGCGCACCGCCGTCCCAGCCGTTGAAGTCGCCGACGACCTGCACGCTGCGGGCGTTCGGCGCCCAGAGCGCGAACGAGGTGCCCGCGACGGGCCCGTCGGTGCCGTCGTGGGTGCGGACGTGGGCGCCCAGCACGTCCCAGAGCCGCTCGTGGCGGCCCTCGCCGATGAGGGGGAGGTCGAGCTCGCCGACCGCGACGGGCCAGCCGTCCGCCGGCTCGGCGCCCGTGGCCGCGCTGGGGGTGGGGGTGTCGTCGGACGTCATGTCAGGCCTCCTCGGTGAGGATGCGGGCGATGGAGCCGAGCGGCACGTCGGTCCAGTCGGGCCGGTTGGCGTGCTCGTAGCCCACCTCGTAGACCGCCTTGTCGAGCTCGAGCCCGCGCAGCAGCACGGACTCGTCGCGCGCCGTCGGGGTCGTCCTCGGCCCAGGTGCGCTCGACGACCCGCGGGGCGTAGTCGAAGGAGCGCAGCATGCCGGCGACGTCGCGCAGCGGCGACCGCAGCGCCGAGCGCTCCGCGAGGCTGGCCGCGGGCTCCCCCTCGAAGTCGAGGACGAGCCACCCGGAGACGGTGCGCAGCACCTGGCCCAGGTGCAGGTCGCCGTGGACGGGCTGCAGCGGCAGCCTGAGCTCGACGTCGACCACGGCGCGGAACGCGTCGCGGATCCCGTCGGTGTGCTCGCGCAGGGCGGGCACGGCCGCGGCCACGCGGTCGAGCCGGCGCTCCATGGCCTCGACCGTGCGGGCGAGGTCGTCGCCGGCAGCCGTCTCGGTGCCCAGGGCGCGGGCGAGGTCGGCGTGGACGTCGGCCACGGCGCGACCCAGCCGGTAGGCCTCGCCCGCGAAGTCGCCGCCGAGGTCGCCGGGCGGCAGCCCCGCGTCGTCGGCCATGTAGTCGCGGACGCTCGTGGTGGCCATGACCCAGCCGTCGGCCGCATCGGGCAGGAAGCGCTGCAGCATCGCGAAGGTGACCTCGTCGTCACCGAGCGTGCCGCTGATCGCGCCGAGCGGCTCGGCGACGTGCGACGACCCGACCTCGCGCAGCGCCCGGTGCAGCACGAGGTCCTTGTTGGTGCCGGGCGTGAGCCGACGGAAGAGCTTGAGGATGTACTGGCCGCCGTAGACGAGGGAGGTGTTGCTCTGCTCCGACGTGATCGGGTGAGCGCGGAGGCCCGTCACGAGCTCGGCGCCCGGCTCCGGCTCGAACCGCAGGTCGCCGACCACGTCGCCGGCGGCCACGTGGTCGAGCAGCACGCCGGTGAGGTCGGCGTCGCCGCTGGCCTCGTACCAGACGGGGCCGTCCTCGACCCCGATCGCGGCGGTCGCCGGGACGTCCGGCAGTCCGTCGCTGCGCCGACCCAGCAGGAGCTGGTACGGCTCGGTGCGGTCGTCCTGCCCGACCTCGACGACGAGGTGGACGAGGGCGGGGTCACCGTCCTCGACGACCGTCCAGTCGAGGGCGCGGACGGAGGTGACCGCGCGGTCCTTGCCGCCGAACCACCGCTGGGAGGGCAGCCACCCGGGCAGGGCGGCCGCGACCTGGTCGACGTCGTGCTGGGTCACGGGCTGGCTCACAGCATGCTCCTTCGTTCGCCCTCGTCGCCGAGCTCGACCAGCTGGAACCAGTAGAAGCCGTGACCCGGGAGGGTCAGCAGGTAGGGCAGCTCCCCGACGCGCGGGAAGCGCACGCTGCCGGTCAGCTCGACGGGGGTGCACCCCTCGTGCTCGCCGAGCTCGAGCTCGACGGGCTGGGGGAAGCGGGACAGGTTGTTGACGCACAGCACGACGTCGCGCTCGCCGTCGGGACGGGTCCAGACGCGCTGGTAGGCCAGGACGCTCGGGTTCGAGCCGCCCAGGTCGACGAAGTCGCCCTCGGCGAAGGCCAGGTGCTGCTTGCGGACCTCGATCATGCGCCGCGTCCACGACAGCAGCGACGCGGAGTTGCCCATCTGCGCCTCGACGTTGACCGCCTCGTAGCCGTACGTCGGGTCCATGATCGGCGGCAGGTAGACGCGACCGGGGTCGGAGCGCGAGAAGCCGGCGTTGCGGTCCGGCGACCACTGCATCGGCGTGCGGACCGCGTCGCGGTCGCCGAGCCAGATGTTGTCGCCCATGCCGATCTCGTCGCCGTAGTAGAGCACCGGGGAGCCCGGCAGGCTCAGCAGAAGCGCGGTGAACAGCTCGAGCTGGTTGCGGTCGTTCTCCAGCAACGGCGCGAGCCGCCGCCGGATGCCGATGTTGGCCTTCATCCGCGGGTCGCGCGCGTACTCGCGGTACATGTAGTCGCGCTCGTCGTCGGTGACCATCTCGAGGGTCAGCTCGTCGTGGTTGCGCAGGAAGATGCCCCACTGGGTCCCGGCCGGGATGGGCGGCGTCTGCGCCAGGATCTCCGAGATCGGGAACCGCGACTCGCGGCGCACCGCCATGAAGATGCGCGGCATCAGGGGGAAGTGGAAGGCCATGTGGCACTCGTCGCCGCCGACCTCGGGGTCGCCGAAGTACTCCACGACGTCCGACGGCCACTGGTTCGCCTCGGCGAGCAGCACCCGGCCGGGGTACTCGCGGTCGATCGTCGCGCGCACCTCCTTGAGGTACTCGTGGGTCCGCGGCAGGTTCTCGCTGCTTGTGCCCTCCTCCTCGAACAGGTAGGGCACGGCGTCGAGCCGGAACCCGTCGATGCCGAGGTCGAGCCAGAAGCGCAGCACGTCGAGCATCGCCTCGCGCACGGCCGGGTTCTCGAAGTTCAGGTCGGGCTGGTGGCTGAAGAAGCGGTGCCAGAAGAACTGGCCGCGCACCGGGTCGTACGTCCAGTTCGACGTCTCGGTGTCGACGAAGATGATGCGCGCGTCGCTGTACTCGGTGCCGGTCTCGCTCCACACGTAGAAGTCGCCGTAGGGACCGTCGGGGTCCTGGCGCGACGCCTGGAACCACGGGTGGGCGTCGGACGTGTGGTTGAGCACGAGGTCGGTGATCACGCGGATGCCGCGTCGGTGCGCCTCCTCCAGCAGGTGGACGAAGTCCTCGACCGTGCCGAACTCCGGCAGGACGGCGCGGAAGTCGCTGATGTCGTAGCCGCCGTCGCGCAGTGGCGAGGCGTAGAACGGGGGCAGCCAGAGGCAGTCGACGCCGAGCCACTGGATGTAGTCGAGCTTGTCGGCGAGGCCGCGCAGGTCGCCCGTGCCGTCGCCGTTGGAGTCGTTGAACGCCCGGACCAGCACCTCGTAGAACACGGCGCGCTTGAACCACTCCGGGTCCGAGGGCGCCTGCTCGGCGTGATCGAAGTCGTCGGCGCTCGGCTCGGAGAGCGTCCCGTCGGCGGCGACGTCGTCGCCGGTGTGGGGGGTGTGCTCGAGCCCGTCGAGCGCAGCGTCGGGTGCTGTCGCCTCGGGTGGTGCGTCGGCCATCTGGTCTCCTCCCGGGAGGGGGCGCGGGGTCATCGGGGGGTCACGTGCAGGATGTGCGCGGGTGCGCGGGCGGGGTCGAGGCGCACGTACGTGGCCGCACCCCACGGGAAGGTCTCGCCGGTCACCTCGTCGTGCGCGACGAGCTCGGTGTCGGGCGACAGGCCGATCGCGTCGAGGTCGAGGAAGACCGTGCCCTCGCGGGCCTCGTGCGGATCGAGCGAGAGGACCACGACGACGAGGTCGCCGGTCTCGGGGTCCTGCTTCGACCAGACGAGCAGCGCGTCGTGGTCGACGTGGTGGAAGTGCAGGGTGCGCATCTGCTGCAGGGCCGGGTGGGCCCGACGGATCTCGTTCAGACGGGTGATCCACGGCTCCAGCGAGCGGCCCTCGGCCAGCGCCGCGGCGTAGTCGCGCGGACGCAGCTCGAACTTCTCCGAGTGCAGGTACTCCTCGGCGCCGGGGCGGAGCGCCTCGGCCTCGAACAGCTCGTAGCCGGAGTAGACGCCCCAGGTGGGGGCGAGCGTGGCCGCGAGCGCCGCGCGCAGCGCGAACATGCCCGGACCACCGACCTGCAGGTGCTCGGGGAGGATGTCGGGCGTGTTGACGAAGAGGTTGCCGCGACCCTCGTCCCAGTGGTCGCGCAGGTCCTCGCCGAACTCGACGATCTCCTCCTTCGTCGTGCGCCACGTGAAGTAGGTGTAGCTCTGCGTGAAGCCCAGCCGCGCGAGCCCCCAGAGCCGCGCGGGACGCGTGAACGCCTCGGACAGGAACAGCACGTCGGGGTGGCGCTCCTTGACCTCGGCGATGAGCCACGCCCAGAAGCTCGGCGGCTTCGTGTGCGGGTTGTCGACGCGGAAGATGCGCACGCCGCGCTCGACCCAGTGCAGCGTCACGCGCAGCACCTCGGCGTAGATGCCGTCGGGGTCGAGGTCGAAGTTCAGGGGGTAGATGTCCTGGTACTTCTTCGGCGGGTTCTCGGCGTAGGCGATGGTGCCGTCGGGCAGCGTCGTGATAATCCGTTGCTCAGTGTCCGTGACCGGATTCAGTATGGGTTGCGCCTCGGTGCGCAATACGCCGGGTACGTCGATACGTGCGCGCCGAGCCTTAATGTCCCAGTCCCATCCAATTTCGGTGAATATCGGCTCGTGGTGATGCTCGATGATCACGCTGAAGATCTGGAACATAGTTCCAACTGGCTGATCTTCACCGGTCAGGATATAGAACAACGCATCGCGCTGCTCGTCGGTGGCACGACTCTCCAGGATAGGCTGCATGTGCCCGTCACCATGATGTATGGCGCGAGGAAAATAGAAGGTGGCGACGACGACCAAACCATCCAGG
>NZ_LUNF01000317.1:0-4477 GCF_001626145.1 Aeromicrobium sp. REDSEA-S32_B7 | reverse complement strand
GGCAGCCGGGCGAGCCCCCAGCCGAACAGCAGGTACGCCACGGTCGTGGTCACGACGCCGAGCCACACCACCAGGACGAGGCCGGCGGGCGTCAGGAGCCACGCGCCAGCCAGGACGGCCAGCACGGGCAGGCTCACGACGCCCGCGACGCCGAAGAGCACCCCCATGATGCGCGCCGCGGACCGGCCCCGACCGAGGAGCTCCTTCGCGGCGAGCGTGTAGAGCGCGTACGAGCCGCCCGCCCCGACCGACCAGAGCACCGCGGCGCCGGTGGAGGCGCCCCCGTCGAGCAGGCCGGCCACGCACACGACGCCCAGGAGTGCGAGCACGGTGGCCACGCACCACCGCAGCGTCGGTGCCCGCCGCGACAGCAGCGCGTCGAGCACCCCCGTGACGACCGGTGCCGACCCGAGCGCCACCACGGTGCCCACGGCGACGCCGTTGCGCTCGGTGCCCTCGAAGAACGTCGGCTGGTAGGCGACGACGCCGGTCGCGCCGACGGCGACGAGTGCGGCGGGAGGCAGCCGGCCGAGGAGCGAGGCGCCCCTCCCCTCCGCCGTCGTGGAGGCCCGCGACGACGACGGCACGCGCGCGAGCCGGACGGCGACGGCACCGAGCAGCACGCCGCCGAGCGCGATGCGGGCGAGGCCGACCGCCACGGGCGAGGCGTCGACCTCGGCGAGGGCCTGGGCGGTGCCGGTCGTGGCGAAGCAGAGCGACGCGAGCAGCACCGCCCCGACCGCACGTGCGTCCCTCATCCGGACGTGCCGAGGTAGGCCGCCAGGTGCTGCGCGGTGAGCCCGCTGCCCGACGACACGAGCTGCGCGGGCGTGCCCTCGAAGACGATGCGCCCGCCGTCGTGGCCGGCGCCGGGGCCGAGGTCGATCACCCAGTCGGCGTGAGCCATCACCGCCTGGTGGTGCTCCACGACGACCACCGAGCGTCCCTCGTCGACGATGCGGTCGAGCAGGGCCAGCAGGTTCTCGACGTCGGCGAGGTGGAGTCCGGTCGTCGGCTCGTCGAGCACGAGCACCTCGGCCGACTCCGACAGCTGCGCCGCCAGCCGGAGCCGCTGACGCTCGCCGCCGGACAGCGACGACAGCGGTTGCCCGAGCGTCAGGTAGCCGAGCCCGACGTCGACGAGCCGCGCCACGACCTTCTGCGCCGCCGGCACGCGCGACTCGCCCTCAGCGAAGAAGCTGGCGGCCTCGGCCGCCGAGAGCTCGAGCACCTCGGCGATGTTCCTGCCGCCGAGGGTGTGCACGAGCACCGACGGCTGGAAGCGACGTCCCTCGCACTCCTCGCAAGGTGACTCGACGGTCGCCATGACACCGAGCTCCGTGATGACGACGCCCACGCCGCCGCAGGTGGTGCACGCTCCCTCGGAGTTCGAGCTGAACAGCGCCGGCTTGACCCCGTTGGCCTTCGCGAACGCCTTCCGCACCGGTTCGAGCAGGCCCGTCCAGGTGGCCGGGTTGCTGCGCCGCGAACCCTTCACGGGCGACTGGTCGACGACGACGACGCCCTCGTGCGCGGCGATCGACCCGTGCACCAGGGAGCTCTTGCCCGAGCCGGCCACGCCCGTCACCGCGCAGAGCACGCCCAGAGGCACGTCGACGTCGACGTCGCGCAGGTTGTGGCTGGACGCGCCGCGCACCTCGAGCCGTCCGGTGGGCGCGCGGACCTCGTCCTTCAGGGGCACGCGGTCGTCGAGGTGGCGTCCGGTGACGGTGCTGCTGGCGAGCAGTCCCGCGACGTCACCCTCGTAGCAGAGCGTGCCGCCCTCGGACCCGGCTCCGGGCCCGAGGTCGACGACGTGGTCGGCGACGCGGATCGTCTCCGGCTCGTGCTCGACGACGAGCACCGTGTTGCCCTTGTCGCGCAGCTGCAGGAGCAGCCGGTTCATCCGCTCGACGTCGTGCGGGTGCAGGCCGACCGTCGGCTCGTCGAAGACGTAGGTGACGTCGGTGAGGGACGACCCGAGGTGCCGGATCATCTTGGTGCGTTGCGCCTCGCCTCCCGACAGCGTGCCGGCGGGACGGTCGAGGGACAGGTAGCCGAGACCGATCTCGGTGAACGCGTCGAGGACGTGCTGCAGGCCGGCGACGAGCGGGGCCACGGAGGGCTCGTCGAGGTCACGCAGCCATGCGGCGAGGTCGCTGACCTGCATCGCGCTGAGGTCGGCGATGTTCTTGCCTCTGATGCGTGACGACAGGGCACCGACGGTGAGTCGGGTGCCGCCGCAGTCGGGGCAGGTCGTGAACGTGACGGCACGCTCGACGAAGCGCCGGACGTGCGGCTGCAGCGCCTCGACGTCCTTGCTGAGCATCGACTTCTGCACCTTCGTGAGCACGCCCTCGTAGGTGAGGTTGACGCCGTCGACGCGGATCTTCTCGGGCTCCCCGCGCAGCAGCTTCTCGCGCTGGGCGTCGGTGAGCTGGCCGATGGGCACGTCCATCGGCAGGCCCGCGCCGGAGAAGATGCGTCCGTACCACCCGTCCATGCTGTAGCCCGGGACGAGCAGCGCCCCGTCGGCGAGCGACTTGTCGGCGTCGTAGATCGCGGTGAGGTCGAAGTCGCTGACGGCGCCCATGCCCTCGCAGCGCGGGCACATGCCGCCGAGGTAGACCTCCTTGCGCGCGACGCGTCTCTCCGTGCGCCCGCCCCGCTCCGTCGTCATGACACCGCTCGCCGTGCGCGTCGGCACGTTGAACGAGAACGCGGTGGGCGGGCCGACGTAGGGCTCGCCGATCCGGCTGAACAGGATGCGGAGCATGGTGCTCGCGTCGGTCGCGGTGCCGACCGTCGACCGCGGGTTCGCCCCCAGCCGCTCCTGGTCGACGATGATCGCCGTCGTCAGCCCGTCCAGGTGGTCGACGTCGGGACGCGACAGCGACGGCATGAACCCCTGCAGGAACGCGCTGTACGTCTCGTTCACGAGCCGCTGCGACTCCGCCGCAACCGTCCCGAACACCAGCGAGCTCTTCCCCGACCCCGAGACCCCCGTGAACACCGTCAGCCGTCGCTTCGGCAGGTCGACGCTCACGTCCCTCAGGTTGTTCTCCCGGGCACCCTGCACCCGGATGACGTCGTGCCGGTCAGCGGTGTGAGCCATGTCGCTCAGGCTAGCGACGGCGGCGGTGGGTGGTCACGTGCTTCGGAGTGTGCTGCGTGCTGTGTTGCTGGTGCGCTGCCTTCGCGGGTTCGTGGTCGCTGCTGCGCTACCGCGGGTGTCCGGGGTCGGTGGTGCGCTGCCTGCGGGGGTCTGGTCTTGCTGGTGCGCTGCCTCGGCCTTCGCTGGGAGTGGTCTCCGCAAGGGCCTCGACCGGGCGGCTGGCGACGGCGCTGGTCTGGGGTCTCGGGCTAAGGGTTGGGCACGGGGTTGACGCAAGATTCTGCGTTCGCGCGTCGGGGTCCAAGGATTCTGCGTTTGTCACGGGATCCCGTCGTGAACGCAGAAGCATTCGGCCTCGCACGCGTGGGTGACGAATCGTGGGTGCCCTTTGCGTTGGGGTGACGAACGATTCTGCTTTCGGGTGAAACGGTCCACCCGAAAGCAGAATCGTTCCGACGCGACGCTCACCGTCGGTGGATTCTCAACCGCAAAAACGCTCCTGCGGTTGCAGATCCACCGATAGGACGCGCGCCAACGCAGAACGGTGGGTCAAGAACGCAGAAACGAAGAATCGTGCGTCACCCACAGGCCGAAGCCAGACCCCGAGACCCGAAGACACCCCAGGCCCGCTGCCGGCCGAGGCCCTCTCGGAGGCCGCCCCAGCGAAGGCCGAGGCAGCGCACCACCAAGGTCACGACCCCCGCAGGCAACGCAGCAGCAGGACCAGAACCCCGCAGGCAGCACACCACCAAGCCCACGCCCACCCGCGCGCGTCCAGCCCCACCCACCTGACATCCTCGTCCGGTGACAGCTCCCACCTCCCTCCCCCGCCTCGTCGGTCGTCTGCTGCTGGGTGCGTTCCTCGTGGTGGCGGGGGTGGCGCACGTGGTGGCGAGGCAGGAGTTCCACGCGCAGGTGCCGTCGTGGTTCCCGGTCGACGCCGACGTCACGGTGCTCGTGTCGGGTGCGGTCGAGCTGGCACTGGGTGCGGCGGTGCTGCTCGCGCCGCGAGCTCGACGTCCGCTGGTGGGTTGGCTCGTCGCCGGACTCTTCGTGGCGGTCTTCCCCGGCAACGTCGCCCAGTACGTGGAGGGGGTCGACGCGTTCGGGCTCGACTCCGACGGTGCGCGGCTCACGCGGCTGTTCTTCCAGCCGCTGCTCGTCCTGTGGGCGCTGTGGAGCACCGGCGCCTGGCCTCGGCAGCGCGACGAGGAGGGTCGGGCATGACGACGACAGCGACGACACCGCTCGTACGGGCCCGCACTGCCGTCGCCGTCGTCTTCACAGTGAACGGCTTCATGGTCGCGTCGTGGATGTCGCGGCTGCCGCTCGTGCGCGACGAGCTCGGGCTCACCCCCGGCC
>NZ_LUNF01000316.1:0-6728 GCF_001626145.1 Aeromicrobium sp. REDSEA-S32_B7 | reverse complement strand
TACTACTGGCACTTCGTCGACATCGTCTGGGTCGCCCTGTTCGCGACCATCTACCTGATCCGCTGACGCCTGCCGCACGGCTCGGCGTTAGGCCAACCTAAGCCTGCGGACCTGGCAGAACGCTAGGTACGCTGGTTACCCCTGACAGGAATGAGGTTCTCGGTGCGCACTCTGTCGACCCGCCGCCGTCACCCCCTCGCCGGACTCGTCGTCCTGGTGCTCGGTCTCGTGGCCGCTGCCGGGCTCTGGTCCGCGCTCGCCCCGAAGCCCGCCCAGGCGGAGCAGTACACGGCACGCGACGTCGAGGCGGGGCGCGAGCTCTTCCTCATCGGCTGCGCCAGCTGCCACGGGCAGAACGCCGAGGGCATCACGACGAAGGACGGCGGCAACTACGGTCCGTCGCTGATCGGCGTCGGCGCCGCTGCCGTCGACTTCCAGGTCGGCACCGGCCGCATGCCGATGGCGCAGAGCGCTCCGCAGGCACCGCGCAAGGCACCCGAGTACGACGCCGAGGAGACCCGCCAGCTGTCCGCGTACATCGCGTCGCTGGCGCCCGGCCCGGCCATCCCGGCCGAGGAGTACCTGAACTACAAGGACGTCGACGTCGAGGGCCTGCGTGAGGGCGGCGAGTTCTTCCGCACCAACTGCACCGCCTGCCACAACTCCGTCGGCGCCGGCGGCGCGCTGCCCAACGGCCGCTACGCCCCGACGCTCAAGGGCGTCAGCGCCAAGCACATCTACGAGGCCATGGTCACCGGTCCGCAGCAGATGCCGGTCTTCAACGACGACCTCATCACCCCTGAGGACAAGCGCAACGTCATCGCCTACATCAAGCGCGTCCAGGAGCAGCCGAACTACGGCGGCCTCGGCGGCGGCGGCCTCGGCCCGGTCGTCGACGGCGTGTTCGTCTGGGTCCTCGGCATCGGCGGTCTGATCGGCTTCGCGATCTGGATCGGTGCCCACGGAGCGCGATCGAAGAAGAAGAAGGCCTGAACGAGATGAGTGACGAGATCCAGTCCCACGACAGCAGCAGCACCCCCGTCCGCACCGAGCCGGTGCAGGACCCGGGCCTGCAGCCGCACCAGTGGCGTCCCACCGACGTCGACCCGGCGCAGGAGCGCCGCGCCGAGCGTCAGATCTCCGGCATGTTCACCGTGGCGGCGCTGCTGTTCGTGCTGTTCGCCGTCTCCTACTTCGCGATCGACTCCGACCAGACGTTCCTCAACTGGTCCGCGTCGAACTTCGCCCTCGGCGCGACGCTCGGAGGCGGTCTGCTGCTGATCGGCGTCGGGATCATCCAGTGGGCCAAGAAGCTCATGGGCGACCACGAGATGGTCGAGATGCGTCACCCGGCCCGCTCCTCCGCCGAGGACCGCGAGGCCGTCATGGCCGACATCAACGCCGGTCTGCAGGAGTCGGGTGTCGGTCGTCGACCGCTCATCCGCAACAGCCTCTTCCTCTCCGTGGGCGCGCTGGCGGTCCCGTCGGTCGTGCTGCTGCGCGACCTCGGCCCGCTCCCCCACGGCCAGGACGAGACGGTCTGGAAGAAGGGCATGCGCGTCGTCAACGACGTCTCGGGCCTGCCCATCCGCCCCGAGGAGATCGAGGTCGGTCAGCTCATCAACGCCGAGCCGGCCGTCTTCTTCCCCGCCGAGGGCGAGGAGGAGGCCGAGGTCCACGGCCACGAGCTCCTCGCAGCCAAGTCGAAGGCCGCCATCATCGTCGTGCGCATGCGCCCGGAGGACATCACGCCCTCCGAGGGTCGCGAGAACTGGGGCATCGACGGCATCCTCTGCTACTCCAAGATCTGCACGCACGTCGGCTGCCCGATCTCGCTGTGGGAGCAGCAGACGCACCACCTGCTGTGCCCCTGCCACCAGTCGACGTTCGATCTCGCCGACAACGGCAAGGTCATCTTCGGCCCCGCCCACCGTCCACTGCCGCAGCTGCCGCTCGGCGTGGACTCCGAGGGCTACATCATCGCGATGAGCGACTTCCCCGAGATCGTGGCGCCGAGCTATCCCGAGCTTGCGCGCGACCAGAAGAGACTGGATGGTGAGTCATGAGCACTGACACCTACACGCCGGTCGAGGACACGGGCTTCGGCAAGAAGGCCGCTGGTCCCGTCGGCTGGCTCGACGACCGCCTCGGACTGGCCGGGGTGGCGAAGAAGAACCTGCGCAAGGTCTTCCCGGAGCACTGGTCGTTCATGCTCGGCGAGATCGCCCTGTGGAGCTTCGTCGTGCTGCTGCTCACCGGCGTCTTCCTGACGTTCTGGTTCCAGCCGAGCATGTCCGAGGTCGTCTACGACGGCTCCTACGCCCCGTTCCGTGGGCTGGAGATGTCGCAGGCCTACGCCTCGACGTTGCACATCTCCTTCGACATCCGCGGCGGTCTGCTCATGCGGCAGATCCACCACTGGGCGGCGGCGCTGTTCGTGGGCGCGATGCTCGCCCACATGCTGCGCATCTTCTTCACGGGTGCGTACCGCAAGCCGCGTGAGATCAACTGGCTCATCGGTGTCGGCCTGCTGGCGCTCGGCATGGTCGAGGGCTTCGCCGGCTACTCGCTTCCCGACGACCTGCTCTCGGGCACGGGCCTGCGCTTCGTCGACGGCCTGATCCGCTCGATCCCGCTCGTCGGCTCCTACCTGGAGTTCTTCATCTTCGGCGGCGAGTTCCCGGGCGAGGAGATCATCCCCCGCCTGTACATGGCGCACATCCTGCTGATCCCGGCCCTGCTGCTCGGCCTGATCGCCGCGCACATGCTGCTGCTCGTCTACCACAAGCACACGCAGTGGCCGGGCGCCGGACGCACGAACGACAACGTCGTCGGCTACCCGATGCTCCCCGTGTACGCGGCGAAGGCCGGCGGCTTCTTCTTCGTCGTCTTCGGCTTCACCGCCCTCATGGGCGCGCTGGTGCAGATCAACCCGGTGTGGGCGTACGGTCCGTACAACCCGTCGGAGGTCACGGCCGGCTCGCAGCCCGACTGGTACATGGGCTTCTCCGAGGGTCTCGTGCGCATCATGCCGAACTGGGAGAGCACCTTCCTCGGCCACACCTGGAGCTGGAACGTCTTCATCCCGGGTGTCGGTGGACTGGGCCTGCTGTTCACGGTCCTCGCCCTGTGGCCGTTCGTGGAGCGCTGGGTGACCGGCGACCAGCGTGAGCACCACCTGCTGGAGCGTCCGCGCAACGCCCCGACCCGCACGGGTCTCGGCGTGGCCGGCATGACGTTCTACGGTGTCGGCTGGGCTGCCGGCGGCAACGACATCATCGCCACGCAGTTCCACCTGAGCATCAACGCGCTGACGCACATCTTCCGGATCGGCATCTTCCTGTTCCCGGTGATCGCGTTCATCATCACGCGACGGATCTGCATCGGTCTGCAGCGCGCCGACCAGAACAAGATCCTGCACGGCTACGAGACCGGTGTCATCGAGCGTTCGCCCGACGGCAGCTACGCGGAGCGTCACGCCCCGCTCCCGGTCACGGAGCAGTACCGCCTCACCGCGCACGACCGTCTCCCGGCCCTCGAGGCTCCGGCCGAGACGGACGAGAACGGTGTCGCGCTGCCGCACGGCCGGGTCGCGAAGGTCCGCCACCGGGTGCGCTCGTTCTACTACAAGGGTGCGATCGACAAGCCGACGCTGGCCGAGGTCGAGCACGCCGACGAGCACCTGGCCGAGATCGAGGGCCACCCCGTGCACCTCGGTGAGGACTTCCAGGGCGTGTCGGAGACCGGCATCCCGAAGTCGCACTGACCGACCGCACGCACGACGAAGGGCCCCGGAGTATTCCGGGGCCCTTCTTCGTCCCCTCCCCTGCTGGTGCGCTGCTGCGAGGGGGGTCCGACCTCTGCTGGTGCGCTGCTTCAGCTCGTGCTGGGTCTGGTCTCCGCAAGGGCCTCGACCGGGCGGCTGGGCGGCGAGGTGGCTCTGATTCTCGGGCTGTGGCTCTCGTGGGACGCAGGATTCTGCGTCCCTGCCACGACAGCCCACCTCAGCGGTAGATCCACCGCCTCTACAGCGCTCGGAAAGGCGGCAGACCTACCCCCGACGGGTGATTCGGCGGCAGACCTACCGCTAAGCGGGCGAGAACGCAGATTCTTGCGTCCACCCCGAGCGCGACCCGCAGCCCAAGACCCCGGACCAGCGCGCCGCCCAGCTGCCCGGTCGAGGCCTTTGCGGAGACCACACCCACGACGACCCGCGCCGACGCAGCCGCAGGACGAGTCCTCAGCCGCCCCACGGGCCCGTAGGACGCGCCGGCGCACCAAAAGCCCGCCACTCCTCCCCCGCCCGGCGGGGCAGAAGCCTCAGGAGGCGCGCTTGAGGGCGGAGCCCTGGACCCAGTCGCTCCAGCGGGTGTTCCAGTCGGTCCAGCCGTTGTTCTGCTCGAGGGAGCGGCCGCTGTTGACGAACTTCACGACGTCGCCGCGGCGCGACTGGTCGTAGATCCACTGGGCGTCGGCGGTGCTCATGCCGACGCAGCCGTGGCTCACGTTCTCCCGGCCCTGGGAGCCGACCGACCACGGCGCGGCGTGGAGAAACTCGCCGGAGTTCGTCACTCGCATCGCCCACCGGACGTCGCTGATGTCGTAGTAGTCGGGGTCGGACTCCGAGACGCCGGTCGACGCGGCGTCCATGTCGACCGACGCGAACTTCTCCATGATGACCTTCGTGCCGCCGCGGGTCTCGTGACCCGGCTTGCCGGTCGAGACCGGGATGGTGCGCACGTCGCGGCCGTCGATGTTCATCGTCAGCGTGTGCCGGGCGACGTCGACTGTCGACACGATGCGACGTCCGACCGTGAACGGCACGTGCTGGTCCTGCTGGCCGTACACGCCGTTGCCGGCGGGCAGGCTGTTCAGGTCGAGGTCGACCGACACCTTGGTGCCCGCAGGCCAGAACTCCTTCGGCCGGTAGTGCACGACCGTGTCGCTCATCCAGTGCCAGGCACCCTCGACCTTCGGGGTGGACGTGACGTGCATGTGCTGCTCGAACAGCTTCTTGTTCTCCACGGGCACGTCGAACGTGACGATGACCGGCATGCCCACGCCCACCGTCTCGTTCGCCAGCGGAGCGACCGCGGGGTACGTCTGCTGGTCCAGCGTCAAGGCCCGCGTCGTGAAGGTGCGCACCAGCTTCGCCGGCTTCCCGTCGGTGCCCTCCGCCTGCGCGGTCAGCGTGTACGCGGTGCCGGGCTCGAGCCGCGACGTGGCTGCCCAGCGACCGTCGCCGCCCTCGCCCTTGACGACCTGCTTGCCGTCCGACGACGTCAACGACGCCTCGGTGACGGTGCCGTGCTGCACCTCGACCGAGACGACCGTGTCGACGGGGACGTCGGACGCCTGGTCCTCGACGTTCGCACTCACCGTGGCCGGCTGCTGCGTCGGCGAAGCCGACGGCTGCTCGGACCGGGCGGCCGTGCAGGCGCCCAGGGTCACCAGGAGGACAGCACCCATCAGCAGGCGCAGGGAACGGTTCGTCGTGCTCACCGCGTCATCCTACGCGGTGAGCACGAACGCACCGACCAGTCAGTGGGCGTGCACGCCCCGGTAGTACTCGTAGACCCAGCCGCAGACCGTCACCGCGCCGATGGTGGCGCCGATGATGAACAGCCACCAGCCGACGACGACGCCCAGGACGATCGTCGCGAGCGCCAGGGCGCAGTAGAGCGGCCACCAGCTGTACGGCGGGAAGAAGCCCAGCTCACCGGCGCCGTCGGCGATCTCGGCGTCGTCGAGGTCCTCCGGACGTGCCGGGATCTGCTTGGCGACGACGTACAGATAGAAGCCCAGCAGCGCGCACAGCAGGAACGTCATGACGAGCGCCGTGGTGCCCGTCGGGTCCTCCGTCAGCACCCAGTACACGGGCGCGATGAAGACGAAGAAGATCCCGCAGGAGATGATGACCCAGTACTCGGCCTTCATGCCCTTCATCGCTCACTCACCGTCCTTCTGCTGCTTGGCGTCCTTGATGGCCGCACCCTTGCCGTTCGTGTTCGGCGCGTCGGCGAAGAGGCCGCCCTCGTCCGGGTTGTGCAGCAGCTCCAGCTCCGCGATCTCCGGGTGGTGCAGGTCGAACGCAGGGCTCTCGCTGCGGACCCGAGGCAGGGAGTGGAAGTTGTGCCGCGGCGGGGGCGAGCTCGTGGCCCACTCCAGCGAGCGGCCCCAGCCCCACGGGTCGTCGAGCTTGACCAGCGGGCTCTTGCGCGACTTCCACACGTTCCACAGGAACGGCAGGGTCGAGGCACCGAGCAGGAAGGCACCGATCGAGGAGATCTCGTTCAGCGTCGTGAAGCCGTCGTTCGGGCCGTAGTCGGCGTAGCGGCGCGGCATGCCCTCGACACCCAGCCAGTGCTGGACGAGGAAGGTCATGTGGAAGCCGATGAACAGCAGCCAGAAGTGGATCTTGCCGAGCTTCTCGTCGAGCATCCGCCCGGTGAGCTTCGGCCACCAGTAGTAGAAGCCGGCGAACATCGCGAACACCACGGTGCCGAAGACGACGTAGTGGAAGTGCGCCACGACGAAGTAGGAGTCCGAGAGCGGGAAGTCCAGCGTCGGCGACGCCAGGATGACGCCCGTCAGACCACCGAAGAGGAAGGTCACGAGGAAGCCCAGCGAGAACACCATGGGGGTGTCGAAGGAGATGCTCCCGCCCCAGATCGTGCCGATCCAGTTGAAGAACTTCACGCCGGTCGGGACCGCGATGACCATCGTCG
>NZ_LUNF01000315.1:0-4467 GCF_001626145.1 Aeromicrobium sp. REDSEA-S32_B7 | reverse complement strand
GTCCAGGGCCGCGCGACGACGTCGAGGTCGCGGATCGGCTGAGACGCGCCCACGACGAGCAGGCCGTCGGGCGGGAGCGCCTCGGCGACGGTGCGCGCGACGGCCAGGCCGCTGTCGGGGTGGTCCGCGAGCAGGTCGTCGACGGCGCGCTGCACGCGGGCGTCGGCGTCCGTCCACTCCTGCAGCCAGGCGGGGTCGTCGACGCTGCCGGCCGCGACGTCGTCGACGAACGTGACGCGGGGGCCGGCCGGCACGGGGAAGGTCGCCTGCGTGCCCACGTGCACGACGTCGACGTCGGCGCGCGCCAGCAGCCGCGTGACCGGACGGCTCAGCGTCGGGTGGCCGAACGACACCACCCGCTCGACCCGTCCGGCCAGGGGCTCGTGACCGAGGAGCAGGCGGTAGGTCGACAGCGCGCCACCCGTGCGGGAGCCCGACGTCGGCTCGGCGAGCAGCGGCCAGCCCGCCTCGCGGGCGAGCACCCGGGCGCGGGCGCCGGAGTCGTCGCCGGCGAGGACGACGGTGCGGGGGCCCAGGTCGAGGGTCGTCAGGACACCGGGCTCGCGCCAGGAGCCGACCCGGCCGAGCATCAAGGCGTCGGGGTCGCGGTCGAGCGACCAGTCGACCGACTCGACCAACGGCTCGTCGAGCTCGAGGTTCAGGTGGCCTGGCGCGTCGGGCCGGGCGACGCCGAGCAGACCCTTCACGCGGTCCGTGTACGCGACCCCCGGGAAGATGCCCGGCTGCACCGTGGTCTGGTTGGCGCCCGTGCCCCGCAGCCTCGCCGGACGGTCGGCGGTCACGGCCAGCACCCCCACGCCGGCGTGCAGCGCCTCGAGCATCGCCGGATGCAGGTTCGCCACCGCAGTGCCGGAGGTGGTCACCACGGGCACCACGCGGTGCGACGTCCTCGCGAGGCCGAGGGCGAGGAAGCCTGCCTCGCGCTCGTCTACCCGCACGTGCAGGCGGATGCGTCCCGCCTGCTCGGCTGCGTGGAACGCGAGTGCCAGGGGCGCCGACCTCGAGCCGGGCGCCAGGACGACGTCGGTGACGTGGTGGCCGAGCAGGGCGTGCAACAACCTGCGCGCCACGCCGATCGACCGTTGCTCGCTCATCGCGCGACCGCCGCGCGGCGCAGGGCGTCGACACGCTCGAACCTGGCACGCCAGGCGGCGTCGGTCGCGGCGTCGGCGGCGACGTCGGCCAGCGCCGCCTCCTCGACGTCGACCGTGCGCACGGGGAGCCAGCCGTCGACAGGATCCAGCGGGCTGCTCGTGACGTCGCCGTCGAGCAGCGACGTGGTGCCGAGGCCGCACGCGTACGGCAGCTCGGGCAGCGCCGCCGCGAGCGCGACGCCCGCGGCCAGGCCCACCGACGACTCGACGGCGCTCGAGACGACGACGGGCAGGCCGATCTCCTCGGCCACGCGCAGGCACGCGCGCACCCCGCCCAGCGGCTGCACCTTGAGCACGGCGACGTCGGCGGCCTCCAGGTCGCGGACACGGTAGGGGTCGGCGGCGCGACGGATCGACTCGTCGGCGGCCACGGGCACGTCGACCCTGCGGCGGACCAGCGCGAGCTCCTCCACCGAGGCGCACGGCTGCTCGACGTACTCGAGCGTGCCGACGGCATCCAGGGCCTTCACGGCCGCGACCGCGTCGTCGACGGACCACCCGCCGTTGGCGTCGACCCGCACCCGACCCCCGCTGCCCAGGACGTCGCGGACCGCCTCGACGCGTGCGACGTCGTCGGCGAGCGTCTGGCCCCGCTCGGCCACCTTGACCTTGGCGGTCGAGGCACCCGACGTCCGCACGATCTGCGCGGCCTGCTCGGGTCCCACGGCGGGCACGGTCGCGTTCACGGGCACGCGGTCGCGGACGGGCTCGGGCCAGCCGTCGTGGGCGGCCTCGAGCGCGGCCCGCAGCCACGGCACGCACTCCTCGTCGTCGTAGTCGAGGAACGGGCTGAACTCGCCCCAGCCGGCGGCGCCGCGCATCAGCAGGCCCTCGCGTCGGTGGATGCCACGGAACCGGACGGGCATCCCGATCGCGAACGTGTGCACCTGCCGAGGGTAGCGGCGCGGCAGCGTCGGGGCCCGCGGGTGAGGTCGCGCACAACCACCCCGAGCCGCACTGCGACGTCAGGTGCGCCGTGCAACGGTGGACACATGTCGACCATCGCCATCGTCGGGGGCCACGGCCAGATCGCCCTCCACCTCATCGAGCAGCTCCGCGCACGCGACCACGACGTCGTCGCGCTCATCCGCAACGACGCGCACACGAGCGACGTCGAGCAGCGGGGGGCCACGGCGCGCCGGCTCGACATCGAGCAGCAGGACGCCGACGCGTTCGCGTCCGTGTTCGACGGCTGCGACGCGGTCGTCTTCGCCGCCGGCGGCGGACCCGACGGCAACATCAGCCGCAAGCGCGCCGTCGACCTCGAGGGCTCGCTGAAGTCGATCGAGGGCGCAAGGATCGCGGGCGTCCGACGCTTCGTGCAGGTCTCCGCGATCGGCGTCGACCTGCCGCTGCCCGAGGACACCGACGACGTGTGGCGCGCCTACGTCGAGGCCAAGCGCGACGCCGACGTCGCGCTGCGCGAGAGCGGCCTGGACTGGACGATCATCCGCCCGGGCCGGCTGACCGACGACCCCGCGCGGGGCAGCGTGACGCTCGGCGACTCCGTGGCTCGCGGCGAGGTCCCGCGCGCCGACGTCGCCGCCGTGATCGCCGAGGTCCTCCACACCGGCGCCGGCATCGGCCGTCAGTGGGACCTCGTGACCGGCGAGACGCCCCTCGACGAGGCCGTCGCCTCCGCCTGACCCCCTCCCCCTTTGGGTTGGGCCCCACCCAAAGACTGACTCCCCCACGCAGCGCTGCGTGGGGGAGTTCCCTTTGCGTTGGGGGGGGGATCATCCTGTGCCGCGTGCCGCGTGCCGCGTGCGTGGCGTCGCACCGGGCCCAACGCTGCGACGACGAGCTCTGGACGCCCTCCAGAGGTCGTCTCCCCCACTCAAAGGGTTCGTCCCACCCCAGCGCTGGGGTGGGACATCACCCTTTAGGTGGGGCCCAACCCAAAGGGGCGGGAAGGGTGGGGTCGGAAGAGGCGGCGGACGGCGAGGCGGTCGACCTTGCCGTTCGGGAGGAGGGGGACGGTGTCGACGAGGGTGACGTCGCGCGGCGCCCAGCGGCGCGGCAGTCCCTGCTCCTCGAGCGCGTCGCGCAGACGGTCGGCGGCCACCGCGTCGAGGCAGGTGGCGTCGGCCGGGACCACCACGGCCACCACCCGCGTGCCCCACTCGTCGTCGGGCACGCCCGCGACGGCCGCGTCGTGCACCTCCGGCAGCGCGCGCAGCGCCCGCTCGACCGCGGGCAGCGGCACGTTCACGCCGCCGCTCACGACGACGTCGTCGGCCCGACCGACGACGCTGAGCACGCCCGCGGCGTCGACGCTGCCGAGGTCGGCGGTGTCGAACCACTCGTCGGTGCGCGCGACGTCGCCGTAGCCGTCGAACAGCACCGGTCCCGCCAGCTGCACGCGACCCACGCCGTCGCGCGCGTCGGCCACCCGCACGCGGACGCCGTCGAGCGGGACGCCGTCGTACACGCATCCTCCGCTCGTCTCGCTCATCCCGTAGGTGCGCACGACCCGCACACCCGCCGACGTCGCCTGCTCGCGCAGCGTCGGGTCGAGCGCGGCACCGCCCACCAGCACCGCGTCGAGCGCCGCGAGCACGTCGAGCCGGCCCGCCGACGCCAGGCGGTGCAGCTGGGTGGGCACGAGGGACGCGTAGGTGCGGGGCGCGTCGAGCTCGCGCAGCGCGTCGACGAGGTCGTCGTGGTCGTCGAGGAGCACCGGCTCCTGCTCCGCGAGGAGGGAGCGCACCAGCACCTGCAGGCCACCCACGCCGGTCACGGGCAGCGCCAGCAGCCACTGGCCGGGCCCGCCGAGACGTGCGTGCGTGGCGTGCGCCGACGCCAGCACCGCGCCCCGCGACAGGCGCACGTCCTTCGGCTCGCCCGTGCTGCCCGACGTGCGCACGACGAGCGGCTCGACGTCGTCGCCGGCCACCCACGGACGCAGCAGGTCGAGCACGTCGCGCGCCGAGCCCGACACCGGGCGCAGCGACGCCGCCGCGGTCAGGAGCCCGGCTCCCACTCCTCGGACTCCGGCTCCTCGTCGAGCGGGTCGCGCACCGGACGCGACTGGTAGAGCGCCGCGGCACCCGTCACGAGGGCCCCGAACCCGGCGGCGAGCGGCAGCCAGCCGCCGTCGGACGTCACCGCGAGCCACACGAAGATGCCCGTCAGCAGCACGAGGACGAACGGGAACGGCGGCTGCGTCATCCCCCCACCCTAGGCGCTGGCACACTGTCCGCTGAACCCTAGGAGCATCGTGAACGACCGCAGCAGCGCGACCCTCTCGCAGTGGGTCGAGGGGGCCCGTCCCCGCACCCTTCCCGCCGCC
>NZ_LUNF01000314.1:0-2520 GCF_001626145.1 Aeromicrobium sp. REDSEA-S32_B7 | reverse complement strand
GCGTCGCCGCGGCGAGGGCCCCGAGCCGCACCCACGCGACCCGCACACCGAGCGACGTCGCGACGGCGTCGCCGAGCTGCACGGTGTTCAGGCCCGGTGCGACCAGCACCGTCAGGACGAGACCGACGAGCATGACCGGGGCCACCATCGCCAGCGTCTCCCACCGCACCCCGGCCAACGACCCGACCACCCAGAAGCGGTAGGAGTCGAAGGCGTCGGGCCGGGTCAGGATCATCGCCTGGACGTAGGCGCCCAGCACCGCGCTGACGACCGCGCCGGCGAGGATCAGCGGGACCACCGACTCGCCGCCGGCGCGTCGACCGAGGGCGTAGACGACGGCCACGGCGACGAGGGCGCCCGGGATCGCCACCCACACTATGGCCGTCCCGTTCCCGAGCCCGAGGAACGCCGTGGCGGTCACGATGGCGGCCGACGCGCCCATGCTGACTCCGAGCAGGCCCGGCTCGGCGAGCGGGTTGCGGGTGACCGCCTGGATCAGCAGCCCGGCCACGGCCAGCGCGGCTCCCACCACCGCGCCGACCACGGTCCGCGGCACCCGGGCCTCGACGATCCGGCCCAGGTACTCGTCGCCGCGACCGGTGAGCACGTCCCAGACGTCCGACACCTCGTTGGCGCGCACCCCGAGCACGACGCTGAGCGCCGCGGTGCACGCGAG
The DNA here is from genome assembly GCF_001626145.1 of Aeromicrobium sp. REDSEA-S32_B7. Classification (NCBI taxonomy): domain Bacteria; kingdom Bacillati; phylum Actinomycetota; class Actinomycetes; order Propionibacteriales; family Nocardioidaceae; genus Aeromicrobium; species Aeromicrobium sp. REDSEA-S32_B7. The sequence goes on along the minus strand of NZ_LUNF01000314.1, from coordinate 1,844 downwards.
GACGACGACCAGGCCGAGGAGCAGAGCCCCTCGACGCATCACGCGTCGGCCCGCGCCAGGGCTCGGTCGATGATCGGCCGGTAGCGCTCGAGCGCCCAGGGCACGGTCAGCGGCGTGATGATCGAGGACGCCGTCACGAAGGACTGGTCCGTGGGCGCGACGAGCGCACCCTTCTCCACCGCGGGGATCCCGGCGTACAGCGGCTGGGACTCGGTCTCCTTGCGGCTCTTCTCGTCGGCGTAGAAGGTGAAGACCAGGTCGGAGTCGTCGAGCATGTCGGCGTTCTCGAGGCCGATGAGCGCGGAGTCGGTGCCCGGCTCCTCCCAGTCCTTCAGCTCCTTCTCGCTCAGCGCGGGCTCGAGGCCGAGCGCCGAGACGAACGTCACCCGCTGCTCGCCGGGGTAGAACACGCCGAGCGTGCCCGGTCCGTTCGTGTAGATGAAGGAGAACGTGCGGCCCTCGTACCTCGGGTCGGCGGCGGAGGCGAACTGCTCCTCGATGTCGTCGACGAGTCCGGCGGCGGCCTTCTCCTCGCCCAGCGAGCGGCCGATCGTCGCGATCTGGTCCTCCCAGGTGATGACCCACGGCTCCTTCTCGTAGGCGACGGTGGGGGCGATGTCGCTGAGCAGGTCGTACTGCTCCTGCGTCACGCCCGACCACGGGGCCAGGATGAGGTCGGGCTCGAGCTCGAGGATCGCCTCGATGTCGAGCTCGGTGCCTCCGGTGAACTGCTGCGGCAGCTCGTCGCCGCGCTCGGTGACGGCCTCGTGGATCCACGGCAGGTAGCCGGTGTCGTCGGCACCCCAGGGGTAGGACTCGATGCCGACCGGGGTGACGCCGAGCGCGATGGCCGTCTCGGCCGACCCCTGGCCGAGGGTGACGACCCGCTCCGGCTTCTCGGTGATCTCGGCCGTGCCCAGCGCGTGCGTGATCCGGACGGTCTCGAAGTCGCTCGAGGCGGAGTCCTCGGCCGTGGACGACCCTCCGCAGGCGGACAGCAGCAGGGCGGCGCACAGCGCTCCCACGACGCTCGTGAGCACGGGACGGACGGACGACATGGGACCTCCTGGTCGACGGGCGGCACGACGCGCCACTGATCACTCAGGTGGACCTTAGTTGATGTTCAAATTTTATGAAACACTCAGCGGTGCGACGTGGGACACGCGTTCGGCCGACGACCGCCACCCCGGCATCGCCGCCCCCTGGTGCCGAGGGACCAGGTCTTGCGCACTCGGCCCCGACGCCTCTACGGTACGAGCCGTTAGGACAGCCTAACCTTACCGAAGGAGCACGATGAGCACCTCCCTCCCCCGCCGCCTCCCCCTCGCCCTGGGTCTCGCCGCTGCGGCGGTGACCCTCGCCGCGCCGACCGTGGCGCACGCGGCCGGCACCATCTCCGTCACGCCGAGCACGGGCCTGTCGTCGAGCGCCAGCGGCTCCGTCGTCACCGTCACCGGCTCCGGCTACACCGCCAACGGGACCTACAAGGTCGGCACCTGCTCGACGAAGTCGTACGGGATCCTCGGCGTTCCCGCGTGCTCGTCCGGCGTGGAGACGACGGCCGACGCGAACGGGAACATCTCCGTCAGCTACACCGCGAAGAAGGTCAACTCCAACGCCCACTACGGCATCCCGGTGGCCGGTGCGGGACAGCCCGCGTCGTTCACCTGCAAGGGCAGCGCGGCCAACGACCAGTGCGCCGTGACGATCACCTCGCACAACGGCACGTCCTCGACCGTCGAGGCGCAGGCCAACATCACCTTCCAGTGAGCCCCGGACGGGGGCGCGGACCGACGTCCGCGTCCCCGTCGCGCTCGCCCCTCCTCCCCTCCCCCTCCCCCTCC
>NZ_LUNF01000313.1:0-4836 GCF_001626145.1 Aeromicrobium sp. REDSEA-S32_B7 | reverse complement strand
TCAAGCCGGGCGACGTGATCGCCGTCACCGACATGGCGGCCGAGGCGGCCCTGCGCGGTCTGGGTGTCGGCGTCCTCACGGTCACCGTCCTCGTGCTCGGCTGGCGTGCGGTCGGTGCCGACCGTCGGCGTCGGATCCGCCGCGAGATGGTGCAGCCGTCGCGCGGGCAGGTGGCGGGCGGGGTCGCCACCGTCGTCGTCGTGGTCGGCGCGCTGGTGCTGGTCAGCCTGCCCGAGCGTCAGGACGCCGAGCCGGCGCAGACGTGGACCGCGGCGCGCGAGGTGTTCCCCGAGCTGCCCGCCGACCCGGTGCTCGACCGGCTGCAGCTGGCCCAGGGCAGCGCCACCACGAGCAGCCGCGCGCTCGTGGAGGGTGCGCTGTACCTCTACCGCGACTCCGTCAGCTTCTACGGCGCGCTCGAGGAGCAGGCGACGCAGGTGCGCGTCCGCGAGCCCGAGGACGGCGAGACGACGGCGCTCGTCGTCACCGACCGCCACGACAACATCGGCATGGACCCGGTCGCCCGCAACATCGCCGACCGCGCGAAGGCCCGCCTCCTGATCGACCTCGGCGACGACACCTCCCAGGGCGGCGCGTGGGAGACGTTCAGCATCAACTCCCTCGCCCGGGCGTTCAAGGGCTTCGACGTCGTCTCCATCGGCGGCAACCACGACTCCCGCCGCACGACGAAGGACCAGGAGAAAGCCGGGTTCACCGTGCTCGACGGCGATCCCGTCGAGGTCGATGGCGTCCGCTTCCTCGGCGACACCGACCCGCGCGGCACGACCCTCACCGGCTACACCGAGGACGCGAAGACCCGCGACACCGCCCTCGACGACCAGGACGAGGAGCTCACGTCGACCGCGTGCGACGCCGACGAGCGCGGCGAGCGGGTCGGCGTGCTCGCCGTCCACTCGTGGGCGTCGGGACGCAAGGTCGCGGCCAGCGGCTGCGTCGACCTCGTGCTCACCGGGCACCTGCACTACCAGGTGGGCCCGCGGGCGATCGCCGGTCCCGACGGCCGGTCGACCACCCGGCTGACGACCGGCACGACCGGCGGCGCGGTCCTGCCGATCGCCCTCGGCAGCAGCCTGCGGCGCGACGCCCAGGTCACGATCGTCACCTTCGACGCCGACGGTGCGCCGGTCGGGCTGCAGGTGGTCACGTTCACGCCCGCCGGCGTCATCGACGTCGGCGACTACACCGAGCTGCCGCTCACCTCCTCGCCCTCGCCCGCCGACCCGGACCCCACCGAGGACCCGACGGCCGAGGACCAGGACCCGGAGGCTCCCGTCCAGCCGTGATCCAGGTGCCGGCCGCGGTCGCGGCGTTCGCTCGACGGGGTCCGCGCTGGGCAGCGTTCGTCGACGCCCTGCCACGCACGGTCGACGACCTCCTCGCCGAGTGGTCCCTGCGGGTGACGGGCGACCCGGTGCACGGCGAGGTCGCGCTGGTGCTGCCGGTGCTCACCGAGCGTGGCGTCGAGGCCGTGCTGAAGGTCGGACACGTCGACGAGGAGTCCCGCCACGAGCACCTGACGCTGACCACGTGGGACGGGCGCGGAGCCGTGCGGCTGCTGCGTGCCGACCCGGCCCGTGGAGCGCTGCTGCTGGAGCGTGCCGGTCCGACGGCCCTGTCGTCGCTGCCGGTGCTCGACGCGTGCGAGGTGGTGGCCGGGCTCTACGCGACCCTGCACGTGACCGCCCCGCGTCGTCTGTGCAGCAGGCCGTCTCGCTGGGCCGCGCGTTCGCGAGCGACCCTGGCACCGACGGGCTGACCATCCACGCCGACCTCCACGACGCCAACGTCCTCGCCAGCCGTCGCGCGGAGGGTTCAGGCGGGGATGGCACGCCGTGGCTCGTGATCGACCCGAAGGGGATCAGCGGCGACCCGGCCTACGAGCCCGCCCCGCTGCTGTGGAACCGGTGGGACGAGGTCGCGTCGGCCCGCGACGTCCGCTTCGCCGTGCGCCGCCGCTTCCACACCGTGGTCGACGTCGCCGGGCTCGACGAGCACCGGGTGCGCGACTGGGTGGTCGTGCGGATGATGCTCAACGCGCTCTGGACCCTGCAGGACGCGCAGGAGGCGGGCCGGCCCCTCGACGACGCCGACCGCTCGTGGACCACCCGCTGCGTCACGATCGCGAAGGCCGTCCAGGACTGAGCCGTGGCGAGTGCAAAGCCTGTGTAAAGCCTCGGGCGTGACGGGTGCCACGTGGTGGCGGTCACACCTAGCGTCAGGGGTCGCGGCGAGTCAGGGCCCCTCCCGCGACGTCCCACCCCGCGGGCCACGAGGTGACCACCATGAGCCAGAAGACACCGCAGACCCAGCAGGAGGACGCACCGGGCATCCGTCGCGCCGTGTTCAACACGGTCCGGGGCTCCCTCGGCAACCTGGTCGAGTGGTACGACGTCTACGTCTACACCGTGTTCGCGAGCTACCTGTCGAGCAGCTTCTTCGCGGAGGGCGAGCCGAACGCGGGCATCTACACGATGGCGATCTTCGCGGTCACCTTCGTGATGCGCCCGATCGGCTCGTGGTTCTTCGGCCGGTACGCGGACCGGCACGGCCGACGTCCGGCGCTCGTCCTGAGCATCTCGATCATGGCCGGGGCATCGCTGCTCATCGCGGTCACGCCCACCGCCGAGACGATCGGAGGCGGCGCGGTCGTCATGCTCGTGCTCTGCCGTCTCCTGCAGGGCTTCGCCACGGGCGGTGAGTACGGCACGTCGGCGACGTACATGTCCGAGGCCGCGGCGCCGGGGCTGCGCGGGTTCTTCTCCTCCTTCCAGTACGTGACGCTCGTCGGCGGCCACGTGCTCGCCCAGCTGACGCTGCTGGTCCAGCAGGCGCTGCTCACCGACGAGCAGATCGCCGCCTGGGGCTGGCGCGTCGCGTTCCTCATGGGCGCGGTCGGTGCGGTCGTCGTCTTCTGGTTGCGTCGCAGCATGGACGAGTCGCTCGTCGAGACCGGCGAGGAGCGTCGCTCGGGCTCCATGGTCGAGCTCCTCACGACCTACCCGAAGCAGCTGCTGCTGTGCTTCCTGATCACGCTGGGCGGCACGATCGCCTTCTACACCTACAGCGTCAACGGGCCGCTCATCATCAAGTCGACGTACGCCGACGAGGGCATGACCGGCACGTGGATCAACTTCGCCGCGCTCGTCCTGCTCATGCTCATCCAGCCGCTCGGCGGCCTGCTGAGCGACCGGGTCGGTCGCAAGCCGCTGCTGGTCGCCTTCGGCATCGGTGGTGTGCTCTGGACCTACACGTTCCTCACGGTCCTGCCCACGGTGACCACACCGATGGCGTCGTTCCTGATGCTGGCCGGGACGTACGTGCTGCTCACCGGGTACACGTCGATCAACGCCGTCGTGAAGGCGGAGCTCTTCCCGGCCCACATCCGGGCGCTGGGCGTCGGCCTGGGGTACGCGCTGGCGAACTCGATGTTCGGCGGCACGGCTCCGCTGGTCTACGAGGCCGCGATCAGCCGCGATGCCCTGGGGGCGTTCGCCGTCTACGTCACGATCGCGATCGGCGTCTCCCTGCTGGTGTACGTGTTCGCGCTGCGCAACCGCTCGGTCACCTACCTGGACACCGAGCAGGTGGCCCGCGACCGGGAGGTCGTCAACACGCGCTGACCTCCACGTCGGACCAGCGGGCCCCGGCGTCGGGGTCCGCTCGTCCGCGTCGTGGCACCATCGGGTCGACGGGAGGACGTGCGGTGCGAGTGGTGATCGTCGAGGACGACGCGGGCGTGGCGGCCGCGCTGACGCAGGTGCTGCGTGACCGCGGCTGGACGGTGCGGCACGCGCCGACGGCGCAGGAGGCCATGCCCCTGGTCGACGACGCCGACCTCGTCCTGCTCGACATGGGCCTGCCGGACCGTGACGGGCTCTGGGTCTGCCAGCAGGTGCGCGCACGCTCCGACGTCCCGGTGGTCGCCCTCACCGCCCGCCGTCACGAGGGCGCCGTCGTGGCGGCACTGCGCGCGGGCGTCGACGACTACGTCACCAAGCCGTACAGCACCGACGTGCTGCTGGCGAGGGTCGACGCCGTCCTGCGCCGCACGCACGGCCCGGTGAGCCGCCCGCCGAGGGTCGACGCGGGCCTGGAGGTCGACGTCGAGGCGCGACGGGTCCACTTCCCCGACGGCGCGTCCGTCGACCTGACGGCCAAGGAGTGCGAGCTGCTCCGCGCGCTGGCCCGTACGCCGGACGAGCCGGTCACGCGGGCCGCCCTGATGGAGGAGGTGTGGGACACCACCTGGGTGGGAGCGTCCCGGACGCTCGACGTGCACGTGGCGGCGCTGCGTTCCAAGCTGTCCGAGCGGGTGGTGATCGACACGGTGCGCGGCGTCGGCTACCGGCTCGCTCGCCCCGGCGGCGTGGCGTGAGGCGTCGTCTGCTGGTCCTCAGCGTGTCCCTCGCGGTGGCCGTGCTCGTGCTCCTGACCGTCCCGCTGCTGCGCTCGTACGCCGAGAGCCGCGCCGTCGACCTGCACCAGCAGCGGCTCCAGAGCCAGTTGTTGAAGAAGTCGAAGCTGAAGAAATAGCTGAAGAAGAAATCGAAGAAGAGGAGGACCTCGATGAGGAAGAGCAGGAGGATGAATTAGAGGAAGATGAAGAAGACGAAGAAAACGACATTGAATCTTCCTCTTTCCAAAAATTCCATTGCAGTCATCAAGAAATACCTGCTTGAGAGAAAGAGAGAAGATTTCATCTTCCGTTCAACTCATTATCACTACACGAGAAAACCTCTCTCCATTTACCAGTATTCCCGAATCGTCAAGAATTGGTTAAGAGATTTAGGTGTGGAAGATGTTTCAGAATACTCC
>NZ_LUNF01000312.1:0-3712 GCF_001626145.1 Aeromicrobium sp. REDSEA-S32_B7 | reverse complement strand
GGCCTGCCCCAGGGCCAACCGGGGGTAGTCCACGCCGCAGCAGGTCCCCGTCGGCCGGAGCGTCCTGGGGTCGGTGGCGGGCTCGATCCGCACACCGTCCGCCCACGCCCCGGCCCCGTGCTCGGCGACGTAGGCGCGGCCGTGCTGGGGCTGCCAGATCCAGCTGCGCACCGTCCGGCCGTGGTGCAGCTCGGCGAGCATGGTGGCGTGGTCGGGGGAGCCGGCGACGAAGTGTCGGGTGCCGTCGACGGGGTCGACGGTGAAGGCGTGGGCGGCCGAGGCGAGCCCGTGCAGCAGCCCGGGGGTCTCTGACACCGCCTCCTCGCCGACGACGAGCGCGTCGGGGTGGGCAGCTCGGAGCGCGGCGGAGAGGGCGACCTCCGCCTCGCGGTCGGCGACGGTGACCAGGTCCCCGGGCCGCCGCTTGCTCGCGACGTCCCCCGCCGCGAGAGCGCCGAAGCGCGGCGTGACGTGCTCGGCCACGACCTCGCGCACGAGGTCGAGCACCGCGTCGGTGTCCATCGGCCGATTCACCCGCCCAGCCTGTCAGGCGGCACCATGGAGGCATGTCCACCACCCCCGGTCCGGCCTCGGGTCTCACCCTCGGCACCCTCCACGTGCCGACCCCGGTGGTCCTGGCGCCGATGGCCGGGATCACCAACGCGGCGTACCGCCGGCTGTGCGCCGAGCAGGGGGCCGGCCTCTACGTCTGCGAGATGATCACCAGCCGCGGCCTGGTCGAGGGTGACCAGCACACCAAGGACATGTTGGTCTTCGACGAGCTGGAGACCACGCGCTCGGTCCAGCTCTACGGCACCGACCCGGTCTACGTCGGGAAGGCCGCGGAGATCCTCTGCGCGGAGTACGGCGTCGCGCACATCGACCTGAACTTCGGCTGCCCCGTCCCCAAGGTCACGCGCAAGGGCGGCGGAGGCGCGCTGCCGTGGAAGCGCGGCCTGCTGGCCGACATCCTCGAGCACGCCGTCCGCGCGGCGACGCCCTACGACGTGCCGGTCACGATGAAGACCCGCAAGGGCATCGACGAGGACCACCTGACCTACCTCGACGCCGGCCGGATCGCCCAGGAGAGCGGCTGCGCGGCGATCGCGCTGCACGGTCGGACCGTCGCCCAGTGGAGGAGACCGGTGCGGCCGGCGTGGTCGTGGGACGCGGGTGCCTGGGGCGGCCGTGGCTCTTCCGCGACCTGGCCGCCGCCTTCGCCGGCGAGGAGGTCGCCACGCTCCCGACCCTGGGCGAGGTGCGCGACATGATGCGCCGCCACGCCGAGCTGCTGTGCCAGCACATGGGGGAGGAGCGCGGCAGCAAGGAGTTCCGCAAGCACGTCTCGTGGTACCTCAAGGGCTTCGCCGCCGGCGGCACGATGCGGCGCAGCCTGGGCCTGGTCAGGACGGGAGCGGCTGCGCCGTCGAGGAGGACCTGCACTCCGGCGGTTGAGCCGGCGACGCCCGTGAGCCTGCGACGCCGACCAGACGTGACCCCAGTCACACGGGGTGAGCGGGAACACCCGTGAAGAGCAGGTCAAGATTCGGACACGATTGTCGGCCTGTGGTTCAGTGATGGACGCGTACTGGCCGGTATCCCACCGGATGCCCGGCAGTCCACGCACATCCCCCGACCCCGACAGCTAAGGATCAGCGCTGTGGCAGATCGTCGCCACAAGCGGGACACCGATGCCCGCCGGACGCCGCGAGCGACCCTCGTGGCCGGCCCTCTCGCCCTCGTCGCCACCGCCTCGGTGATCTCCCTGGGAGTCGTGCTCAGCGACGCGCCCGATTCGGAGACGCTCACCGCCCGGACCACTGCCGCCGACCTCCAGCAGGCCACCGGCGGGTCCGGCCTCGGGTCGCGCGACTCCGTCCTGAGCCGCTCCTCGGACCGCTCCGGCCTCACCACGGTCGAGGGCGCCACCTTGGAGAAGGCCGAGACCAAGCTCGACCGCGTGCTCGCGAAGAAGGCCGTGAAGAAGGCCATCGCGAAAGCCGACACGAAGCTGTGGACCACGGCGCCGCTGAACCTGTGGACCGAGCCCGGCGAGAAGGCGAAGAAGGTCGGCACGGTCGCCGCCGAGCGCAAGGTGCTGGTCACGGGTCGCGAGCTCTACGGCCGTGACGAGGTCGTGATCGACGGCAAGGCGCGCTGGGTCACCCAGGGCTACCTGCAGGAGGAGAAGCCCGAGACCGGGCCCGCCACCGCGAGCGCCAGCGCCAGCTGCACCAACGGCAGCAGCGTCCCGGCCGGGGTCAGCCCCAACATCGCCGCGGTGCACCGTGCGGTCTGCGCCCAGTTCCCGAGCATCACCAGCTACGGCACGTTCCGCTCCGGCGGCGGCGACCACGGCCGCGGCCTGGCTGTGGACATCATGGTCTCCGGTGAGCTCGGTTGGCAGGTCGCGGAGTTCGTCCGTGCCAACGCCGGCCGGCTCGGCGTCAGCTATGCGATCTACTCCCAGCGCATCTGGTCGGTCGAGCGGGGCGGCGAGGGCTGGCGCCCGATGTCGGATCGCGGGTCGGCCACGGCCAACCACTACGACCACGTGCACGTCTCGACGTTCTGAGCCAGCGGAACCCGGGGACGGGGCTGCCGGTCGGCGCCCTGCCCTAGGCTCGGCGCCGATGGACGCCCTGGAGCTGTACGACGACCACGCCCGTGAGCGGCTGGTCCCCGATCCGCCGAAGCGGGTCGACGCGCCCGTGCGGACCCCCTTCGAGCGGGACCGCGCGCGCGTGGTGCACGCCGCGTCCTCACGCCGGCTCGCCGCCAAGACGCAGGTCGTCGGTCCGCAGAGCGACGACTTCGTCCGCAACCGGCTCACCCACAGCCTGGAGGTGGCCCAGGTCGCCCGGGACCTCTCCCGGGCGCTCGGGTCGCACCCCGACATCGCCGAGACCGCGGCGCTGGCCCACGACCTCGGCCACCCGCCCTTCGGCCACAACGGCGAGCGGGTGCTGGCGGACCTGGCCGTGGAGTGCGGGGGCTTCGAGGGCAACGCCCAGACGCTGCGGCTGCTGACCCGGCTGGAGTCGAAGACCTTCGACCAGCAGGGACGCTCGGTGGGGCTCAACCTCACCCGCGCCACCCTGGACGCCTGTTCGAAGTACCCCTGGGGTGCCGAGGAGTCGCGCGACGGCAAGTTCGGCGTCTACGCCGACGACCGACCGGTCTTCTCCTGGATGCGGGCCGGCGTGCCTGCGGCCGAGCCGCCCCGCCGCTGCCTGGAGGCCCAGGTGATGGACCTCGCCGACGACGTCGCCTACTCCGTCCACGACGTCGAGGACGGCGTGGTCGCCGGCCGCGTCGACCTGACCCGGCTCGACAGCGCCGCGGTCTGGGCGACCCTGCGCGAGTGGTACCCCTCCGACCTGGCGGGTGTCCCCGACGACGAGCTCGACGCGGACCTCGCCGACCTGCGCGCGGTGGGCTCCTGGCCGCACGCGACCTACGACGGCAGCCGCGCCTCGCTCGCGGCCCTGAAGAACCTCACCAGTGACCTGATAGGCCGCTTCTGCGGTGCGGTCCAGCACGCCACCCACGCCGCCGGACCCGGGCCGTTCGTGCGCTACGAGGCAGACCTCGTCGTGCCGCGGCGGACCGGGCTGGAGATGCTGGTGCTCAAGGGGATCGCCGCGCACTACGTCATGCAGGCCGAGGACCGCCTGGCCGTGATGGCACGCCAGCGCGAGCTGCTGGGCGA
>NZ_LUNF01000311.1:0-2913 GCF_001626145.1 Aeromicrobium sp. REDSEA-S32_B7 | reverse complement strand
ATTGAAGACCTTCGGCCCGCACCCGACGAGCGGCGGCGAAATGAAGCTGATGGCCGGACGCTTCGGGCCTTATGTGACCGACGGCACGACCAACGCCACGCTGCCCAAGACGGTCGAGCCCGACGCGCTGACCGTCGAGGAAGCCGTCGTCCTGATCGACGCCCGCGCCGCGAAGGGACCGGCAAAGGGCAAGAAGAAGGCGCCCGCGAAGAAAGCTGCGGCCAAAAAGCCGGCCGCAAAGAAGGCGCCGGCAAAGAAGAAGGCCGCGAAGGACGCGTGATGTTGCTTGGGCGACCGGCCCAAGTCCATCGCTTATCCCGCGCAGGGCGGGTCGGCGGCGCGGAAGTCGTGCTGGGCGACGTCGTCGTGACGAACGAGGCGGATTTTCGATCCGCTATGACAATGCGCGCTGGCGGGCAGCGCGACGGTCGCCTGCTGCTGGCTGTTGATGCGCACGACGGCCTGCTCCGGCTTGCCGGGCGGCGTTTCGATCCGCATGACTTCGCCGGCGACCAGATGATCCTTGCCGCTGCTCGCGAAACGGTCGCGCTCGATGACGAGCGCGATGAGCACGGCGATGAGCAGATAGGCCTGCCAATAACGGAAGACCGCTCGAAACCGGTCGCCGGGGGTGTTGAAGGGGTCGTGCGCCATGGTTTTCCTCCGCAGACCTAATTTCGACAGGCCGCCAGTCCGGCACGGAAGCTTCTGCCTATCGCATTTTCGCGGCGTATAAGTTGGATGGTCGAGCCGGCGCGGCAATTTGTAAGATTGGGCAAAGATACCGCGAGCTGTCCAGCTCCGTTCAACTCCACGACCGCGCGGGTATGAAGTTGCTTGGTGCCGATTTGCTCGACGCGAACTACCGTGCCGACGACCACCTTGTCGGTCCCCGTCGTGGAAAAAATGCCCCATGCCATAGCTATGCCGATACAGATGAGGGTGGAAAGGACTGCCTTCCAGTTTGCGGCCAGCGAACAGAGCCAGTCACTGGGTGTATTCAGCGGATCGAGCCGGCGGCTCATATTCAATCGACCCAGTCGAGGCCCATGTCGCGATAGACGCCGCGATCCTCGTCCCAATTTTCCTTGACCTTCACATGCAGGAAAAGGTGGACCTTGCGCCCCATCAATTCGGCGAGTTCGGCGCGCGCCTTCGCGCCGATTTCCTTGATGCGGGCGCCCCCCTTGCCGAGGACGATGGCGCGCTGGTTGTCGCGGGCTACATAGATTTGCTGGTGGATTTCGGCGCTGCCGTCCGGGCGCGTCTTGAACAGCTCGGTCTCGACCGTCGACTGATAGGGCAGTTCTTCGTGGAGCTGGCGATAAAGCTGCTCGCGCGTGATTTCGGCCGCGAGCATCCGTTCGGGCGCGTCGCTGACCTCGTCCTCGGGGAAGTGCCACGGCCCCTCGGGCATCAGCGCCGCGAGATGCGCCTTTAGTTCGGGCACCCCGTCGCCGCTGCTCGCCGCGATGAAGAAGGTCTCGTCGAAGGCGAGCCGGGCGTTGAGCTCGGTTGCGATGGTGAGCAGCTTGTCCTTCTTGGTCAGGTCGACCTTGTTCAGCACCAGATATTTCTTCTCGGGCCGGTTCGCGACTCCCTCCAGCACGCGTTCGACGCGGCGGTGCTGCTCCTCCCGGCGCTGCGCCCGCTGCAGCTGGTGCTGCTGGTCAAGGTCCTCAACGAGGTGTTCTCGATCGCCGACGGCTGCGGGCCGTGGGCATGACCGCCGGGGTGCAGCGAGATGGAGCCGAGCCCGATGCCGGATCCCTTGCGCGCCTCGTAGTCGCCGGCGACGTAGAACATCACCTCGTCGGAGTCGACGTTGGAGTGGTAGTAGGGCACCGGCACGGCCAGCGGGTGGTAGTCGACCTTGCGCGGCAGGAACGCGCAGATCACGAAGTTCCAGCCCTCGAAGACCTGGTGCACCGGGGGCGGCTGGTGCACCTTGCCGGTGATGGGCATGTAGTCGTCGATGTTGAGCGTGTAGGGGTAGAGGCAGCCGTCCCAACCGACGACGTCCAACGGGTGCGTGGCGTAGACCATCCGGGTGCCGACGATGCCCGCCGAGGTGCGGTGCTTGACCAGTACCTCCACGTCGTCGCCCTCCTGCAGCAGAGGCGCGGTGGGGCCGTGCAGGTCGCGCTCGCAATAGGGCGCGTGCTCGAGCAGCTGGCCGTACCTGGAGAGGTAGCGCTTGGGCGGCGCGACATGGCTGCTGGCCTCGGTGGCGTAGAGGCGCGACGGCTCGGCCGGCACCCAACGGTGGGTGGTCGCGCGCGGGATCACGACGAAGTCCCCGGCCCGGTAGGCCACCACGCCGAAGACGGTCTCGACGACGCCCGAGCCGGACTCCACGAACACGCACTCGTCACCGATCGCGTCGCGGTAGTAGGCGCTCGGCTCGGTGCCGGTGAGGACGTAGGAGAGGCGGACGTCGTTGTTGGCCAGCACCACGCGGCGACCGGTCACCGCGTCGGTCCCGGTCTCCAGGTCGTGCAGCCGCAGGTGTCGCGGGGCCAGCGGGTGGTTGGGGGTGCGCGACTGGTCGGGCAGCTCCCAGACCTCGCTGGCCACGATCGCCGAGGGCACCCCGCGGTGGTAGAGCAGGGAGGAGTCGGACGAGAAGCCCTCCTCCCCCATCAGCTCCTCGCGGTAGAGGCGCCCCTCGGGGTCGCGGTGCTGGGTGTGGCGGGTCGGCGGGACGTCTCCCACACTGCGGTAGTAGGCCATCGCTCCCTCTCCGACGCGTCCGCTTATCGGACGCATTGCCTCACTAAGTGACCGTTACAGTAGCCCCGTGAGCACCTTCACGGAACCGTTCTCCGCGTCCTCGGCCGACCCGTTCTGGGTCGGGCTGGTCGACGATGCGGCCACCTTCCCGCCCGGCGACGCGCCCCTCGACGCCGCCCT
>NZ_LUNF01000310.1:0-2616 GCF_001626145.1 Aeromicrobium sp. REDSEA-S32_B7 | reverse complement strand
GGAGAATCTTGGTTGCCCTTGGGGGTGGGGTGGGCAGCGCTTCTCCCTTCTCGTGGCACGGTCCACGGGAAGGGAGAAGCACTGCCACCTCTGACCCCGTGGGCGGTGGATCTGCCACCTGTAGAGCGCTGAGAAGGTGGCAGATCCACCGATGGCCCGCGCAAACGAGAATCTTGCGCCCATTGCGAGCCACAGCCCGAGAACAGAGCCGCCGCGCCACCCAGCCACCCGGTCGAGGCCCTTTCGGTACGCAGGTCGAGTCGAAGCCGCACCGACGCAGCCCCACCTCGAGCGGAAGCCGAGCCGCCGCGACGTCAGCCCTGGCAGCGCCGCTCGGCGGGGACGTGCTTCTCGATGCTGGCGGCGAGGTCGATGAGGACGTCGGAGGCGGGGTCGTGCACGGCGGGGACGTCGACCTCGACGTTGACGCGACGGTAGACGGTCGTGAAGCGGAAGCCGTCGGCGGTCTGCTCGCCGAACCAGTCGACGTCGTCGAAGGTGGCGCACTGCGACGTCGGCTCGAAGGCGTCGGGCGTGGCGACGCCGCAGCGCAGGACGACGGGCGGGTCGCCCCAGGCGGCGGCGGGCACGTCCTGGTCCAGGCCACGCCTGTCGAGGCCGCCGACCGACGTGGGGAGGTCGGCGAGGAGTGCCTGGCAGTCGACGTCGGTGCCTGGCTCGGTCGGGTAGGCGTCGACGAGCACACCGCTCCCGCAGGCGCTCAGCGGGACCACGACGAGGGCGGCGGCCAGCAGGCCGGCGCGACGGGTCAGATCTTGACGACGGGGCACGTCAGCGTGCGGGTGATGCCGGCGACCTTCTGCACGCTCTGGACGACGAGCGTGCCGAGCTGGTCCATCGACGGACCTTCCGCACGGACGATCACGTCGTACGGGCCGGTGACGTCCTCGGACACGGTGACGCCGGGGATCGCGGCGATCTCCTGCGCGACCTGGGCGGCCTTGCCGACCTCGGTCTGGACGAGGATGTAGGCGTGGACCGTCATGAGGACCTCCTGCTCGGGAACCTCGACACCATAGCCGACCACGCCGGTGTCCCGGCGTCCGGCTGGTCCACAATGGACGGGTGCCAGCGCAGCAGCAGGGCCCGGGGCCCGGGACGGTGTCCGACGTCGGCGAGTTCGGCCTGATCGACCGGGTCACGGAGGCCGGTGGCACGTCCGACCGGGTGCTCATCGGGCCCGGCGACGACGCCGCCCACGTCCGCACCGCCGACGGCACGTTCGTCGTCTCCACCGACCTGCTCGTGGAGGGTCGGCACTTCCGACGCGACTGGTCGACGGCCCTGGAGATCGGGCGGAAGGCCGCCGCGGCGAACCTGTCCGACGTGAACGCGATGGGCGGCGTGGCCACCGCGCTCACCGTGGGGCTCGGCGTCCCCGCCGACACGCCGTCGGCATGGGTCGTGGAGCTCGCGAAGGGCTTCGAGCAGGAGGCGGCCGTGGTCGGCGCGCACGTCGTCGGCGGCGACATGACGGCCAGCGACGTGGTCGTCGTGGCCGTGACGGTCATGGGCGACGCGCCGCGTCCGGTCCGACGCTCCGGCGCGCTGCCCGGCGACGTGGTGGCGGTGGCCGGACGCCTCGGCTGGTCCGCGGCCGGTCTCGCGACCTTGGGCCGCGGCTTCCGCTCCCCGAAGGCGGTGGTCGACGCGCACCGCGTGCCGACGCCCCCGTACTGGGCCGGCCGAGCAGCGGCCGACGCGGGCGCGACGGCCATGATCGACGTGAGCGACGGCCTGCTGGCCGACCTCGGCCACGTGGCACGCGCCAGCGGCGTCGTCGTCGACCTCCGCACGTCGGCGCTGACGATCGACGCCCCGCTCCTGACCGTCGGTGAGGCGCTCGGCCTCGACCCGCTCTCGCTCGTCCTGACCGGTGGCGAGGACTACGCGCTTGCCGCGACGTTCAGCGCGCCCACGGTGCTGCCCGACGGCTGGACGGTCGTCGGCGAGGTGCGCGACGTGCCCGAGGGCGCCAGGCCGACAGTGCTGGTCGACGGCGCGACGTGGGAGGGCGAGCCGGGCTGGCGTCACTGGCGCTGACCCGCGCCCCGGCGCGCCGTGCCGCCTCACCGCTCGGCTACGAAAGCGGTGCGACGCCGTCCTGGATGCGCGGGAACGGCCGCGCGGCCTCCAGCTCGTACGACAGCTCCAGCAGCAGACGCTCCTGGCCGTGCAGGGCCTGCAGCTGCACGCCGATCGGCAGTCCGTCGCCGGTGCGGCCGAGCGGCAGCGACACGGCGGGCGTCCCGGTGGCGTTGTTCAACGGCGTGAACGCGGCGTAGCGGACGAGTCGGTCGAACATCTCCGGGAACGGCTGGTTCGGCGACAGGTGACCGAGGCGCGGCGTCGTGTGCGCGACCGTGGGGGAGAGGGCAGCGTCGAGCCGGTGCTCAGCGAAGTGCGCGCGCACCACGTGCTCGGAGCGCCTGAGCGCACGGATGGTGCGGGGCAGCCGCCAGAACGACCGCGCGAACCGCGCGGCGAGGAACCGGGTGAGCGGGTCGGTCGCGGTCTTGTCGAACTGCGGGTGCATCACGCGCCGACCGAAGTGCTGGGTCGAGAACGCGAGCATGGCCCAGTAGTGCGTGAACG
>NZ_LUNF01000031.1:0-14646 GCF_001626145.1 Aeromicrobium sp. REDSEA-S32_B7 | reverse complement strand
CGCGAGCGAGCCCCCCAGACCTGGCTCGCCTTCCGACGCGGCGACGTCGACTGGGCTCGCGGGCGCGAGATCGCCTCCACCCTCCTGGTCCTCCGACGACCCGAGTCCCACGACCGGCTCGACGACACCGTCGTCGCCTACGCCAACGCCCACACCGTGGCCGAGCTGCGGGCCTGGCTGAAGCGGTTCGTCGCCCGCGTCGAGGCCGAGGAAGCAGCCCAGCGGGCCGAGGCCGCCCGCCGCCAGCGCGACGTGCAGGTCACCCACGTCGACGACGCCATGGCCTGGGTCAACGCTTTCGTCCCCTCCCACCAGGCCGCCGCCATCGACGCCCGTCTGCGCCGCACCCCACGCCCCGACGGCGACGAACGCACCCGCGGGCAGGTCCGCGCCGACGCGTTCGTCGACCTCCTCCTCGCCGAGGACACCCCCGCCACCGGCCGCGCCCGCACCGACATCGGGATCGTCATCGACGCCGACGTCCTCGTCGGTGCCGAGCCCGGACCGGCCGTGGCCGACGACGGCACCTGGACCGTCCCCGCCGAATGGGTCCTCGATCACCTCGACCCCGACGACACCTTCTTCCATCGCCTCCTCGTCGACCCCGTCACGCGCGACGTCCTCGCCCACGAGTACGTCGGCAGGTTCGCTCCCGACGTCCTCGCCACCGCCATCAGCTTCCGCGACGGCGTCTGCCAGGCTCCCGGCTGCATGAGACCCGCTCGCGACTGCGACCTCGACCACCAGGTTCCACACCCCCGGGGCCCCACACGAGGATCGAACCTCTGGGCGCTGCACCGCCGACACCACGCCATGAAGAGCCACCGCACCCTGCGCTGGATCCTGCCATCCGGCCGCACCATCGACGCCGAACCCGCCACCCATGGCGTGCCCGACGGCAACATCTCCGACGTCGAACGCGCCCTGGCTCGAGGCCTCACCGACGACGAGCACTAACCACACATCAGCGCAGAAGTGTCGATAACGAGCCGTGGCTACCCACACATGCGGGCCCCTGAACGCCGACGCCCCCGCGACCAGCGGGTCGCGGGGGCGTCGGGCGAGCGGTCGGCTCAGATGAACTTCTCGCCGTTCTTCGCCTTCTCCAGCAGCAGGGCCGGGGGCTCGAAGCGGTCGCCGTAGGTGGCGGCCAGCTCCTGGGCGCGACGCGTGAACGCCTCGACGCCGATGGATCCGTCGGCAGCCTCGTAGCCGTTGACGTACTGGATCGCGCCACCCTGCAGGGCCGGGAAGCCGATGCCGAAGATCGAACCGATGTTGGCGTCGGGCACCGTGCGGAGCACGTTCTCCTCGAGGCACTTGATCGTCTCGAGGCTCATGATGAACGTCAGACGCTCCTTGAGGTCCTCGAAGTCGGGCTGCGTGTCCGACGTCGGGAACTGCTCGCGCAGGCCCGACCAGAGGCCGACCCGCTTGCCGTCCTCGTAGTCGTAGAAGCCCGCGCCCTTGAGGCGGCCGGAGCGACCGAGCTCGATCATCGTGTCGATGACGCCCTCGCCCGCGTTGCCCTCCCACGTGCCGCCGGCAGCCTCGACGGCCGCCTTCGACTCGTTGCGGATCTTCGTCATCAGCTCGAGGTTCAGCTCGTCGCTGAGCTGCAGCACCGGAGCCGGGAAGCCCGCGATGGTCGTGGCGCGCTCGATCGAGACCGGGTCGACACCCTCGGCCAGCATGCCGATGCCCTCGTTGACGAACGTGCCGATGACGCGGCTCGTGAAGAAGCCACGGCTGTCGTTGACGACGATCGGCGTCTTGCGGATCTGCTGGACGTAGTCGAGCGCACCGGCGATGGCGGCGTCGTCGGTCTTCTCACCGGCGATGATCTCCACCAGCGGCATCTTGTCGACCGGGGAGAAGAAGTGGATGCCGATGAAGTCCTCGGGACGCTCCACGCCCTCGGCCAGACTCGTGATGGGCAGCGTCGACGTGTTGGAGCCGAGCAGCGCGTCGGGCTTGACGACCTTCTCGATCTCGCCGAAGACGTCGTGCTTGAGCTTGACCGACTCGAAGACGGCCTCGACGACGAGGTCGCAGCCCTCCAGGTCGGCGTAGTCGGCCGTCGGCGTGATCCGCGCGAGGAAGGCGTCGACCTTCTCCTGCGTGGTGCGGCCGCGCTCGAGCTTCTTCGCCAGCAGCTTCTCGCTGTAGGCCTTGCCCTTCTCGGCGGCCTCGAGCGAGACGTCCTTCAGCACGACCTCCATGCCCGCCTGCGCCGAGACGTACGCGATGCCCGCGCCCATCATGCCGGCGCCGATGACGGCGACCTTCTGGAACTTCTTCGGCTCGATGCCGGCCGGACGCGAGCCGCCGGCGTTGATCGACCCGAGGTCGAAGAAGAAGGCCTGCGTCATGTTCTTGAACTGCTGGCCGACGAGGAGCTCCACCAGGTAGCGGGACTCGATGCGGCTGGCGGTCTCGAAGTCGACCTGCGCACCCTCGACCGCGGCGGCGAGGATGTTGCGCGGCGCCTTGTAGGGCGCACCCTTCGTCTGCTTGCGCAGCATGGCCGGGAACGCGGGCAGGTTGGCGGCGAGCTTCGGGTTCGAGGGGGTGCCGCCGGGCATGCGGTAGCCCTGGCGGTCCCACGGCTGCTTGGCCGCGTCGTCGTCGCCCTGCACCGACTCGATCCACGCCTTCGCGGCGTCGAGGAGCTGGTCGGCGGGGACGACCTCGTCGACGAGGCCGATCGACTTCGCCTTGGCCGGCTGCATGCGCGGACCCTGGAGCAGGATGTTCATGAGCGCGTCCTGCAGGCCGAACATGCGGACCGTGCGGGTCACGCCGCCGCCACCGGGCAGCAGGCCGAGAGTCACCTCGGGCAGGCCGATCTCGAGGCGGGCGTCGGCCGCGATGCGGTGGTGCGCGGCGAGCGCGATCTCCAGGCCGCCACCGAGCGCGGCGCCGTTGATCGCCGCGACGACGGGCTTGCCGGCCGTCTCGAGCTTGCGCAGCGTGGCCTTGATGCCCTCGACGTTGTCGAAGAGCTTCTGCGCGTCGGCCGGGGTGGCCTGCGTCATCAGCTTGAGGTCGCCGCCGGCGAAGAACGTCTTCTTCGCCGAGGAGATGATGACGCCCTTGATGCTGTCGGCGTCGGCCGCGATCTCGTCGACCAGGCGGTCGACGGCCTTCGCCATGGACGTCGCGTAGGCGTCGTTCATGGTGTTGGCGTTCTGGTTGGGGTCGTCGAGGACGAGGTTGACGATGCCGCCCTCGACCTCGTAGCGCACTGCTTCGGTCATGGTTCGTGTTCTCCTGGAAGCCTGGTCGGGGGTCAGACGCGCTCGACGATGGTGGCGATGCCCATGCCGCCGCCGATGCACAGCGTGGCCAGGCCGTAGCGCTTCTCGCGGCGGTGCAGCTCGTCGACGAGCGTGCCGAGGATCATCGCGCCGGTGGCACCGAGCGGGTGGCCCATGGCGATCGCGCCGCCGTTGACGTTGGTCTGCTCGTGCGGGTAGTCGTCGAGGTCGCGCATGAGCTTCATGGCGACAGCGGCGAACGCCTCGTTGATCTCGATGAGGTC
This sequence comes from Aeromicrobium sp. REDSEA-S32_B7, assembly GCF_001626145.1. NCBI lineage: Bacteria > Bacillati > Actinomycetota > Actinomycetes > Propionibacteriales > Nocardioidaceae > Aeromicrobium > Aeromicrobium sp. REDSEA-S32_B7. Next base: position 11,102 of record NZ_LUNF01000031.1, on the reverse strand, counting down.
GATGTCCTCGATGGACAGGCCGGCCTTGTCGAGCGCCTTGCGGGCGGCGGGGCCGGGGCCCGTCAGCATGATGGTCGGCTCGGAGCCGATGACCGCGGTGGAGACGATGCGGGCGCGCGGCGTGAGGCCGTGGCGCTGGCCGGCGTTCTCGTTGCCGATGAGCACGAGCGACGCGCCGTCCACGATGCCCGAGCTGTTGCCCGCGTGGTGGACGTGGTTGATCTTCTCGACCGTCGTGTACTTCTCGAGCGCGACGGCGTCGAAGCCGGCGAAGTCGCCGAGATCCTTGAACGACGGCTTGAGGCCGGCGAGCGACTCGGCGGTGGTGCCCTCGCGCACGAACTCGTCGTGGTCGAGGATCGTCATGCCGTTGACGTCCTTGACGGGGATGACGGAGTTGGCGAAGTAGCCGTTGGCGATCGCCTTGGCCGCCCGCGCCTGGCTCTCGGCGGCGAACTGGTCGACGTCGTCGCGGCTGAAGCCCTCGAGGGTCGCGATGAGGTCGGCGCCGATGCCCTGGGGCACGAAGTCGGTGTCGAGCGCGGTCCGGGGGTCCATCGCCCAGGCGCCACCGTCGGAGGCCATGGGCACCCGGCTCATGGACTCGACGCCGCCGGCGACGATGAGGTCCTCCCAGCCGGACTTCACCCGGGCCGAGGCCTGGTTGACGGACTCCAGTCCGGAGCCGCAGAAGCGGTTGAGCTGCACGCCGGCCACCTGCTCGCCGAACCCGGCGGCGAGGACGGCGGTGCGGGAGATGTCGGCGCCCTGGTCGCCGACGGGGGAGACGACACCGAGGACGACGTCGTCGACCTGGTTCGCGTCGAGGTCGGGGTTGCGGGTCTTGATCTCCTCGAGCAGGCCGTTGAGCAGCGAGATCGGCTTGACCTCGTGCAGCGAGCCGGTCTTCTTGCCGCGTCCGCGCGGGGTGCGGATCGCGTCGTAGATGTAAGCCTCGGTCATGTCAGTGTCCTTCGTGTAGAACCTTCGGTGCCGATTGTGACACCACTGCTGTCAGAGTCGCTAGGTCCGGGTCCGATCGTGACACGGGTCACGTCCCCGCGGGGCGAGCTCACTCCCGCACGGCGTACTCGACCGAGGCCGTCACCTGCCACAGGAGCACGGCGCCGGAGCGCCTCACCGTCGCCTCGACGTCGTCGGGGAACTCCTGGAGCGTGGGCGCGCCGACGTCACCGCCGGTCAGGTCGCCGATCACGGAGACCGGCACGACGTAGGGCTCGGCCGCACTGAGGGGACGCACCTGGAGCAGCACGTCGTCGGCGCACCGGAAGCGCCCTCCGGGCAGGGCACCGGGCTCGTCCTGGGCGTCGGTCCAGTACCGCTGGGCGTCGCCGAGGGAGGACCCCTGCGTGGCCGGCTCGCAGCCGAGCCGGGCGACCTGCTCGGACATCGCCCGCAGGTCGCCGGCGACCTCGTCGCGCGTCGAGACGCCCGTCAGCAGCCACGACTCCCCGAGCGTGCACGCGAAGTCGATCTCGTCGACCTTGTAGTTCTGCTGGCCCGACTGGCACAGGTCGTTGGCGGCCTCGGCGAGCGCGTCGCCGCGCCGCCATGCGGTCGGGCCGAGCTCCTGCACCTGCGATCGCGCGGCGCTGCGCTCGGCGCCGAGCGAGCGCGGATCCGGTGGATCGGGTCGCCCGCACGACGCGAGGAGCACCAGGGCCACGACCAGGACGCTACGGCGCATCCCCGGAGTCTAGGGCCGCGCGGGGCTACGCTCGGCCCCGTGAGCACAGAGACGATGAGCGTGGAGCAGCTGGCCGCACGGGTCGACATGACCGTGCGCACCGTGCGCTTCTACGCCGGTCGCGGCCTCATCCCGCCGCCGCGGCGCGAGGGCCGCAACGGCTACTACGGGGCCGGCCACCTGGCTCGGCTCGAGCTCGTCAAGGAGCTGCAGGCGCACGGCTTCACCCTGGCCGCCATCGAGGGCTACCTCGAGCAGATCCCCGCCGACGCGACGCCCGAGCAGGTGGCGCTGCACCGCACGCTCCTCGCGCCCTGGACGCCGGAGATGCCCGAGACGCTCGACCGCTCGATGCTCGAGAGGCGCGCGGGTCGCAGTCTCAGTGACGACGACCTCGAGGTGCTGGTCGCCATCGGCGTCGTCGAGCCGACGCCGACCGAGGACGTGTTCCGGCTCGCGCCCGCCCACCTGGCCGTCGGCATGGGCTTCCTCGACGCCGGCCTGCCCGTCGACGCGGCACTCGCCGCACGGAGGGTGATCACGGAGCACGGCCGGGCGCTCGCGGTCGAGCTGACCGAGCTGTTCCGCACCCTCGTCTGGCCGCACCTCGTCGCGTCAGGGCAGCCGCCGGAGCTGATCACCGCGATGATCGAGCGGTTCAAGCCGCTCACCGTGCAGGCCCTCGTCACGTCGTACGAGGAGGCGGTCGACGACGAGAAGCGGCGCACCGTCCGGCGCCGGGCCAACGAGCGCGACTGAGGTCACGCCTCGCTCGTCGAGCGCCCCTTTCGTGCCCTCGGTACGCTGAGGCACGAAGGGAAGTATCCCGACGACCTGGTGCGTCAGCACGGTCCGGCCATCCGGACCCGCGCCAGGTGGCCCTCCCGGGTGGAGAAACCTTCGCGACATCCCTGTCATCCCTGACATCGTCACCGCGAAGGAGCGCACTCCCCCATGCCCCTCGGTTCTTCACTCGACTGGACCTTGCTGTTCGTCGCGATCATCGTCCTGCTCGGCGTCGACCTGCTGCTCACCCGCAAGCGCGACGAGATGCCGGTCAAGGTCGCCGCCGTCTGGTCGATCGCCTGGATCGCGATCGCCCTCGCCTTCGGCGGCGTGCTGTACCTCTTCGGCACCTCCGAGCAGGCAGGCACCTACCTGGCCGGCTACCTCGTGGAGAAGTCGCTGTCGCTCGACAACGTCTTCGTCTTCCTGGTGGTGCTCGGCGCGTTCGCCATCCCGACGCCGAAGCGCGTGCGTCTGCTGACGTACGGCATCGTGCTCGCGCTCGTCCTGCGCCTGATCTTCATCCTGGTCGGTGCCGCGGCGCTCGACGCCGCCTCCTGGCTGACCTACCCGTTCGCCGCGCTGCTCGCCTGGACCGGTTGGCGCCTCTGGAAGCACCGCAACGACCACGACGGTGACGAGAAGCTCGTCGAGGGCGTGAAGAACCGCATGACGATCGCCGAGGGCGACCACGGCGACAAGCTGATCGCCAAGGAGAACGGCAAGCGGATGCTGACCACGGCCGGCGCCGCACTGGTGGCCATCGCCGTCGTCGACATCATCTTCGCCGTCGACTCCGTGCCCGCCATCCTCGGCATCACGACCGACACGTTCGTCGTGTTCGCCGCGAACGCCTTCGCCCTGCTGGGCCTGCGCCCGCTGTTCTTCCTGGTGGCGGAGCTGGTGGCCCGCCTGAAGCACCTCAAGGCCGCGCTCGCCGCCCTGCTGGTCTTCATCGCCGCGAAGATGGTCTACGGCGAGGTCCTCGACACCAAGGTCGGCGTGGAGTGGTCGCTCGGCGGCGTGCTGCTGATCCTGGGTGCCGGCGTCGTCGCCTCGCTCCCCGCCTACAAGCGCGAGAAGGCGCAGGAGGAGGACGCCAAGGTCCAGGAGGGCGACGAGCCGCTCGTCTGACCCTCACGACGACGACGGCCCCCACGCAGCTGCGTGGGGGCCGTCGTGCGTCACAGACCCATGCCGCGGCCGATGATCTCCTTCATGATCTCGGTCGTGCCGCCGTAGATCGTCTGGATGCGCGTGTCGAGGTACGCCTTGGAGATCGGGTACTCCGACATGAACCCGTAGCCGCCGTGCAGCTGCAGGCACTTGTCGACGGTCTTCTTCTGCAGCTCGGTCGTCCACCACTTGCCCATGGCGGCGTCGGCGACGGTCAGGTCGCCGCGGTTGTGCTGCGTGATCGACTCATCGACGAACACCTGCGCGATCCGCGCCTCCGTCTCCAGCTCGGCGAGCACGAAGCGACTGTTCTGGAACGAGCCGATCGGCTTGCCGAACGCCTTGCGCTCCTTGACGTAGTCGAGCGTCATGTCGATGGCCGCGCGGCACGCGGCGGCCGCCACGACCGAGATCGACAGCCGCTCCTGCGGCAGCTTCTCCATGAGGTAGATGAAGCCCTGACCCGGCTCGCCGACGAGGTTCTCCTTCGGCACGCGGACGTCCTCGAAGTACAGCTCGGCGGTGTCCTGCGCCTTGAGGCCGATCTTGTCGAGGTTGCGACCGCGCTCGAACCCGGGCGTACCGCGCTCGACGGCGATGAGCGAGAAGCCCATCGCACCGGCCTCGGGGTCGGTCTGGCACACCACGAGCACGAGGTCGGCGTTGATGCCGTTGGTGATGAACGTCTTCGAGCCGTTGATGACGTACTCGTCGCCGTCGAGCACGGCCCGCGTCTTGATGCCCTGCAGGTCCGAGCCGGTGCCCGGCTCCGTCATGGCGATGGCGGTGATCATCTCGCCGCTGCAGAACCTCGGGAACCAGCGCGCCTTCTGCTCGTCGGAGGCGTACGACAGCAGGTAGCCGGACACGAGGTCGGTCTGGATGACGAAGCCGATGCCGCTCGCGCCGATCCGGGTGACCTCCTCGGACAGGATCGCGTTGTAGCGGAAGTCGGTGATCCCCCCTCCGCCGTGCTCCTCCGGCATCATGAACCCGAGCAGGCCGAGCTCGCCGGCCTTCTCCCACACCTCGCGGGGGACGATGCCGTCCTTCTCCCACTGGTCGTGGTGCGGCGCGATCTCCTTCTCGCAGAACGTGCGGACGGTGTCGCGGAACGCCTCGTGGTCGGCGTCGAAGATGGTGCGCTTCATGGTGTGTTCCTTCCTAGGCCTGGACGGCGACGCCGTCGGCGATGAGGGTCTCGACGTCGTCGATGCCCCAGGCGGTCAGTGCCTCACGGGTGTTGGCGCCCGGCCCGACGGGCGGGGTCGTGAGGTGCGGTGCGGTGCGCGAGAAGCGCGGGGCCGGCGCGGGCTGCGTGGTGCCGTGGTGCTCCACGTAGGTGCCGCGGGCGACGTTGTGGGGGTGCTCGTACGCCTCGGTCAGCGGGAGCACGGGGTGCACGCACGCGTCGGAGCCGTCGAAGACGTCGGTCCACTCCGCCTGCGTGCGCGACGCGAACCGTCGCTCCAGCTCGGTCCGCAGGGTGCCCCAGTCCTGCAGGTCGTACTGGCCGGGCAGGTCGCCCCCCACCAGCTCGACGAACGCGGCGAAGAACTGCGGCTCGAGCGGGCCGACCGACATCCAACGACCGTCCGACGTCCGGAAGACGTCGTAGAACGGGGCGGCGCCGCCGAGCAGGTTCGTGCCGCGTCGCCCGTCCCAGATGCCGGCCTGCTGCATCGTCACGGCCATGGTCAGCAGGTGGGCCGTGCCGTCGGTGATGGCCGCGTCGACGACCTGGCCCTCACCCGACGCGCGGGCGTGCAGCAGCGCCGCGAGCACGCCGGCCACCAGGTAGAGCGAGCCGCCGCCGAAGTCGCCCAGCAGGTTCATCGGGAAGGCAGGGGCGTCGTCGGGTCGTCGACCGAGCGGGTCGAGCGCACCGGCGACGGCGATGTAGTTCATGTCGTGCCCGGCCGTCTGGCTCAACGGGCCGTCCTGGCCCCAGCCGGTCATCCGGCCGTAGACGAGGGAGGGGTTGCGGGCGAGGCAGTCGTCCGGACCGATGCCGAGACGCTCGGTGACGCCGGGCCGGAAGCCCTCGAGCAGCACGTCGGCCTGCTCGACGAGCCGCAGCACGGTCTCGACGCCACGCGGGTCCTTCAGGTCGAGGGCGACCGACGGCCGACCGCGGCCGAGCAGGTCCTGCTCGGGGCGCGTGACCTGCAGGCCACCCCCGCCGGGCCGGTGGACGCGCACCACGTCGGCGCCGAGGTCGGCGAGCATCATGGCCGCGAACGGCCCGGGTCCGATGCCGACCATCTCGACGACGCGCACGCCGTTCAGGGGTCCAGGGTTGATCGTCACACCACTAGTGTGACAGTTGTACTGTCACAATGTCGAGCGCGTCCTGTGCTGACCCTCACCCTGTCCGGATACCGCCGGTATGTGGCAGCATCTCCCCGTGCACCCCGATCTCGCGTACACCCGACGGGGCACCCCCGGTGCCCCTCCGCTCGTCCTCCTGCACGGCATCGGCCACCGTCGCCAGGCCTGGGACCCGGTGATCGAGGAGCTCGCCCGCGACTACGACGTCATCGCGCCCGACCTCTCCGGGTTCGGCGAGTCGCCCGCCTTCGCCGGTGGCATCCGGTACTCGATGGACAACGCGTGCGACCACCTGCTGACCCAGTTCGAGCGGTGGGGCGTGACCAAGCCGCACGTCGCGGGCAACTCCCTCGGCGGCGCGATCGCCCTCGAGCTCGGCGCGCGTGGGCTGGTGGCGTCGGCCACCGCGCTCAGCCCCGCCGGCTTCTTCGGGCCGATCAACCGCTTCCAGGCGCTGCTGCCCCTGTTCCTCATGCGCCTCTCGGCGATGGTCACGCCGAAGCGCCTCCTGCAGCGCCTCGCTGCCGACCTGCGCGGTCGCCGTGCCATCGGCTGGATCCTCTACGCCCACCCCGAGCGCCACGACGCCGAGCACACCTACGGCGACTCCCTCGCGCTCAAGCACGCCACCGCCTTCGAGCGGACGGCGAAGGAGGGCGTGATCTACCGCTTCGACAGCCAGGTGCCCGTCCCCGCGACCATCGCCTGGGGCACCCGGGACCGCATCCTGCCCTACGCGCAGGCCAAGGTCGCGCAGCAGCGCCTGCCGTACGCCCGCCACGAGCCGCTGCCCGGCAGCGGGCACGTACCCATGGCCGACGACCCCGAGCGCGTCCTGCGGCTCATCCGCGAGACGGCAGTCTGAGCAGCCCCCGTCTCAGATGATGCTGCCGATGTCGTCGCGGACGATGCGGCTCATCGCCCGCTCGGCGACGGCGGCGATGGTCATCGACGGGTTGCACGCCGCGGCCGAGCCGGGCAGCAGCGCGCCGTCGAGGACGTAGAGGCCCTTCTGACCCTTCACCCGACCCTCGTGGTCGCAGGCGTCACCCATGTTCATGCCGCCCATGGGGTGCCAGGTGGACGGGACGAGGGCGTTCGTGTCGACCAGCAGGGTGTCGAGGCCGGCGATGGCCGCGACCCGCGGGGCGATCGTCCGCGTCTGCAGCTCCCGGTCGCCCTCGTAGCGCCACGACAGGGTCGCATCGTCCGTGAGCGCGTTGTAGACGAAGCGCCCGCGCTCCCGGCTGACGCCGTAGGCGACCATCATCGTGCTGCGCAGGTCGAGGTCGAGCCCCGCGATCCCGATCGGCGGCAGCGACGCCTGGATGACCGTGTTCGCCGTGGCGGGGTCGGACCACGCCTTGCTGCCGAAGATCACCGGTCCGCCCTGCGGCGTCGGGAAGGAGCCGAGCAGGCTGGTCCACACGTAGATGCGGTCGGCGTTCGTGCCGAAGCCGTGGCCGGTGGCGTCCGGCAGGTCCGGGATGCGACCGGTGGCCTTCGCCCGCACCAGCATGCGGCTGGTGCCACCGCTGCCCGCACCCATGACCAGGGTCGGCGTCGTGATGACCTGCTGCTCGAGCGGGGTGCCCCGCTCGTCGGTCCGGGTCAGCTCCACCTGCCAGGCACCGGTCGACGTGCGCGACACCGCGTCCACGCGGTGCAGCAGCCGCACCTCCAGCAGACCCGTCGCCTCGGCGGCCTTGAGGTAGGTGACGTCGAGCGACTGCTTGCCGCCGTTGTTGACCCCGAAGGCGCAGTCGCCGTTGGTGTAGGACGGCTTCATCTCACCCCGCAGCTCACGCAGTGCGAAGCTCCAGTCGACCGGCATCGGGATGCGCTCGACGTCGAAGCCGGCGGCCTCCGCCCGGCGCTTGAACTCCCGCGAGGTCGCGTAGTTCGGGCTGTCGATGATGCCGTCGGGCGCGGTCTGCAGACGCAGCATCCGGGCGACCGTGGCGTAGTGCCCGACCATCTCGTCGTAGTCGAGCGCGGCCGGGAACTCGTGCTCGAACACCGCCCGGGAGGGCTGCAGCGACATGCCCTGGTACGTCAGCGAGCCACCGCCGTAGCCGACCCCGCTCATGATCGACATCGTCGGTCCGAGGAGCGTGTTGAACAGGCCGGCGTAGGGCGCGAGCGAGACGGGGCGACCAAAGAGCCGCGGCGCGGAGCCGTAGAAGAGGGCGCGCTGGTCGATCGTCTTGACCGTCGGGAAGGTGTCGCTGTTCGGTCCGCTGGGCCAGCGGCGGCCCTGCTCCAGCAGCGTGACGGGAACACCGGCCTGCGTGAGGCGCAGCGCGGTGACCGCTCCACCGAAGCCCGAGCCGATGATCACGACGCGCCGCTGCTCACGGGTCAGGCGGACCCTCGCCGACGCCGGGCGTGCGCTGGCCCCGATCGTCGCTGCGACGGCCGCCATCCCTCCCGCGGCGAGGACGGTGCGGCGGGAGGCGACGGACGGCGGGCTCTGGCTCTCAGCAGACATGTAACGAAGGTTTACACCTGTCTCGTTTGAGTGGTCAACCCCCGCCGCGCCGCCATCTAGCATGGTGGGATGACGCCCGGGACAGCGCAGCGCGCCGACGCCGTGCGCAACCGTCGCGCCATCCTCGACGCCGCCGGCCGGCTGCTCCTCGAGCACGGCGACCTGTCGATGACCGACCTCGCCCGCACCGCCGGCGTCACCCGGCCTACCCTCTACCGCCACTTCCCCGACCGGGAGCACGTGCTCGACGCCCTCGCGCGCGACCTCGGCCCGCTGGTCGTGGCCCGCCTGCTCGAGACCTTCGAAGGACTCCCGCTGGCCGATGCGCTCGACCGGCTCGCGGCCGACGTCGTCGACATCGCCCGACAGCACCGCGAGCTGCTCGACGCCGGCCACCGACAGCTGCACGAGCTGGCCCGGCTGATCGTGCCGGGCGAGCCCATCGCACGGCTGCTCGAGGAACGACGCACCTCGGGAGAGCTGCGCCCCCTGCACGACGTGGACTGGCTCGCCCGATGCATCCGGGCCCTGTGCCTCACTGCCATCGACGACACCCGCGACGCGGACGTGGTGCGGGCGGACCTCGCCCGCGCGCTCCGGGCCGTGACGTCGTAGCCCAGGCTCACCGACCCGACGCGAACCGGGCCGGGGTCGTGCCGACCGTACGGCGGAAGTGGCGGGTCAGGTGCGCCTGGTCCCAGAACCCCGCCTCGACGGCCGTCTCGGACACGGAGGTCCCGCGCAGCAGGAGCCGTCGGGCCGTGTCGACCCGCCGACCGACGAGGTAGCGGTGCGGCGCGATGCCGTACGTCTGCGTGAAGGTGCGGGCCAGGTGGGCCGGCGAGCGACCGAGCAGGCGACCCGCCTCCTCGAGGCTCAGGCCGTCGCTGACGTGCGCGTCGAGCAGGTCGCGCAACGCCCTCGCGGCCGGCGCGTCCGAGGCGTCGGCGCCCGCGTCGTGGCGCAGGACGACGTCGCGCAACCCCAGCAGCAGCGACTCGGACTGCCACGCGTCAGCAGGTCCGTCGAGCACGGCGTGCAGCTCCTCCACCAGCCGACGCGCCCGCGGCACGACGGGCTGGTCGACGGCACGACCGGTCATGGTCGGTGGCAGCCAGTCAGCCTCGAGGTAGAGCACCCGCTTGCGGAACCCCAGACCGGCGCGCGCCGACCTGCCGTCGTGGGCGACGTGCGGGGGCAGCAGGCTCACCCGACGCTGGGGCGACGTGCGGGGATGGCGGTCGAGGTCGTAGGTCACGCACCCCTCGTCGACCAGCAGCACCGTCCACGTGTCGTGGGTGTGCGCGGGGTACGCGTGGCCGGTCATCGTCGCGTGGAAGACCTCGCGCACGAGCGGCACGTCGGGCGCCCACGCCCGCACCCTCTCGACCATGCTCGGAACGTACAAGACGGGGGGTCGTCGCAGGGCGCATCGTGTCGGTCATGGAAGAGATCCGCTTCGACACCAAGATCGCCGTCGTCCTGCGCGACGACCTCCTGCCCTGGCAGGAGCTCAACGTGACCGCGTTCCTCGTGAGCGGCATCGCCGCGAACCCCGAGCTGCTCGGCGAGCCGTACGAGGACGCCGACGGCCAGCGCTACCTCCCGCTGCTGCGTCAGCCGGTCGTCGTGCTCAGCGCCGACGCCGCGACCCTCGCGCGCGTGCACGCGAAGGTCGTGACCCGGGGCATGCCGCTGGCCGTCTACACCCACGACATGTTCTCGACCGGTCACGACGCCGCCAACCGCGCGACGGTGGCTGCCGTGCCGACCGCCGAGCTTGACCTCGTCGGCATCGCGGTGCACGGTCCGAAGAACCCCGTCGACAAGGCCCTGAAGGGCACCCGGCTGCACGACTGACGGGCATACGCGCGGGGCGCGCGACGTTGCCGACGACGTGGACGTCCTGCAGAGCGTGGTCATCGGTGCCGGCCAGGCGGGACTCTCGGCGTCGTACCACCTGGCGCGACGGGGCGTCGAGCACGTGGTCCTCGACGCCGACGACGCGCCCGGCGGGGCCTGGCAGCACCGGTGGGACGCGCTCACCATGGCCGACGTGCACGGCGTGGCCGATCTCCCCGACGCCCCGCGCCCCCCGGCCGAGGGGCACGAAAGGGCGAACGTGTTCGTCCCCGCGTACTTCGCGGCCTACGAGCGGGAGCACCACCTGCCAGTCGAGCGCCCGGTGGCGGTCGACCGGGTCGACTCCGACGACGAGCTCCTGGTGGTTCGTGCCGGCGAGCGGACGTGGCGCACCCCGACCCTGGTGAACGCCACGGGCACCTGGCGTCGCCCGTTCGTGCCGCGCTACCCCGGCCAGGAGCTGTTCCGCGGCGAGCAGCTGCACACCGTCGACTACCCCGGGCCCGAGCACTTCCGCGGGAAGCGGGTGCTCGTCGTCGGCGGCGGCGCGTCGGCGGTCCAGTTCCTCGGCGCGCTGCGTCCGATCACGGACACCCTCTGGGCGACCCGACGCGAGCCCGTGTGGCGCACCGAGCCGTTCGACCCGGAGGCCGGCCGCGAGGCGGTGGCCCGGGTCGAGGAGCGGGTGCGGGCGGGGCTGCCGCCGCGCAGCGTGGTCAGCGTGACCGGCCTGATGCTGCGCGAGCA
>NZ_LUNF01000309.1:0-3396 GCF_001626145.1 Aeromicrobium sp. REDSEA-S32_B7 | reverse complement strand
GATCTATGGCGTCCCCTATTTCCTGAGCGGCGTGAACGACGGCCCGCTGCCGGGCGTCGACGACAGCTCCTATTTCGGCATCGTCAATCTGGACGAACAGAAGACCAAGGTCGACCGCTTCACCGCGACCTTCCGTCACGCGTTCAGCGATGCCGTGTCGATCCGCAACCTCACGCGCTGGCAGCGCGTCCACCAATATAGCCAGACGAGCGCGCCGCAGGGTGTCTTCTGCCTCGCCAGCGGCCTGCAGCCGATCGGCGCGACGCCCGATGCGACCGTCGGCGTCCCCTGCCCCAGCGGCCAGGACATGGCGGGCAATTATTACCCGGCCGGGCCGCGCGGACTGGTCCGCGATCAGCTCAACGAACTGCTCTACAACCAGACCGACCTCACGATCGTCAGCGGCACCAAGGGCGGCGTCCACAACACGCTCGTCATCGGCGGCTCGCTGAGCCAGGAGGATTATTCGATCGAGGTCGCGCAATTGCTGCGCAACGCCGGCGGCGCAACGCCCAATCCCGTGCAGGGGCCGATCAGCCTGGCGAACCCCGACACCTATTGGTCGGGCCCGGTCAATTATGTCCGCACCGGCAACAGCTATGGCGATACGCGCGGCTGGGCGATTTACGCCTTCGACACGCTCGAGCTTTCACCGATGTTCGAACTGAACGCAGGGCTGCGCTATGAAAATTCGCGCGCCAAGTTCCGTGCGGATACGGTGACGACGCCCGCGACCGGCGCTGTCTACACCCGCGGTGCCGACCAGATCAGCGACGAAAATCTCTTTTCCTATCGCGTCGGCGCGGTGTTCCACCCGGTCGAAAATGTCAGCCTCTATGCCGCCTACGGCAACAGCAAGACGCCGTCGTCGGCGACGGTCCGGCTCGGTTGCGGCACCAATTGCGACGTCGCGCCCGAAACCGGCCGCACTTACGAGATCGGGGCGAAGGCCGAGCTCTTGGATAAGAAGTTGCTGCTCACCGCCGCGCTGTTCCGCAACGAACGCAGCAATTACCGCGTGCCGTCGAACGACGCCTCGCTGCCCAGCTCGCTCCAGGTGCTCGACGGCAAGTCGCGCGTCGACGGCTTCGCGCTCGGCCTGACCGGCGCGATCACGCCCAACTGGTCGATCTTCGCCAATTACACCTACCTCGACGGAACGGTGCGGCAGAGCGTGTCGGACTATTGCCTCGCCAACCCCGGCGGCGGCACCTGCACCAACAGCGCCGCCCTGCCCGACCCGCAGGCGGGCGACCGCTTGATCCAGACCCCGAAACATTCTGGCAGCCTGTTCACAACCTACACGCTGCCGTTCGGGCTGCAGATCGGCTATGGCCTGACCTATCAGGGCAGCTTCGCGACCAGCCAGCGCAACATGGCGCAGCGCTCGCAATATTTCGTCGACGATTATCTGATCCACCGCGCGTTCGTGTCCTATGATTTCGGCAACGGCCTGGTGGCGATGCTGCGCCGCGGGCTGCGCCCCGGGGTCGACGTGGCCGCGTGCGTGGAGGAGATGCTGCGTTTCGACTCCGCGCTGCAGCTCTTCGAGCGCACCGCGACCGCCGAGGTGGATCTGCCCGGGGGGATCGTGGTCGAGCCCGGCCAGAAGGTCAGCGCCCTGCTGGGCGCCGCCAACCGCGACCCGGCCGTCTTCGAGCGGCCCGACGAGTTCGACGGGCGCGCATGGAGCTGACCGAGTCGGTGGCGCTGCTGTTCGAGCGGCTGCCCGGCCTGGCCCTCGTGGGGGAGCCGGAGAGCCGGGGCACGTTCGTGCTGCGCGGGCACCGACGAGTGGAGGTGACCGCATCGGGCGGTCGCCGGGAGGAGAGGGACGCATGAGCCAGCACGACGCCGTCGAGGTGATCACCGCCAAGCGGGACGGCGGTGCCCTGAGCGACAGCCAGATCGACTGGGTGGTCGACGCCTACACCCGTGGCGACGTCGCCGACGAGCAGATGTCGGCACTGGCGATGGCGATCCTGCTCAACGGCATGGAGCGCGAGGAGATCTCGCGGTGGACCGCCGCCATGATCGCCTCCGGCGAGCGGATGGACTTCTCCTCGCTGTCGCGACCCACCGCCGACAAGCACTCCACCGGTGGCGTCGGCGACAAGATCACCCTGCCCCTGGCCCCGCTGGTCGCCGCCTGCGGGGTGGCCGTGCCCCAGCTCTCCGGCCGCGGCCTGGGCCACACCGGCGGCACCCTCGACAAGCTCGAGTCGATCCCCGGCTGGCGCGCGGCGCTGTCCAACGACGAGATGATGCGCCAGCTCGAGGAGGTCGGGGCGGTCATCTGCGCCGCCGGCGACGGGCTCGCGCCGGCCGACAAGAAGCTCTACGCGCTCCGCGACGTCACCGGCACCGTCGAGGCGATCCCGCTGATCGCGTCGTCGATCATGAGCAAGAAGATCGCCGAGGGCACCGGCACGCTCGTGCTCGACGTCAAGGTCGGCACCGGCGCCTTCATGAAGGACCTCGAGCGGGCCCGCGAGCTCGCCGAGACGATGGTGGCGCTCGGCAAGGACGCCGGCGTGCGCACCACCGCCCTGCTCACCGACATGTCCACGCCGCTGGGGCTGACCGCCGGCAACGCCGTCGAGGTCGCCGAGTCGGTGGAGGTGCTCGCCGGTGGCGGCCCGGCCGACGTCGTCGAGCTGACCGTGGCGCTGGCGCGCGAGATGCTCGCCGGGGCCGGTCGCGACGACGTCGACCCCGCCGACAAGCTGGCCGACGGCTCGGCGATGGACGTGTGGAAGGCGATGATCCGCGCCCAGGACGGCGACCCGGACGCCGAGCTGCCCACCGCGAAGGAGTCGCACGTGGTCACCGCGCCCACCACCGGGGTGCTGACCCGCCTCGACGCGATGGCGGTCGGCATGGCCGCCTGGCGCCTCGGCGCGGGCCGCGCCCGTAAGGAGGATCCGGTGCAGGCCGGTGCCGGCGTCGTGTGGCACGCGCGACCCGGCGACGAGGTCACCGAGGGCCAGCCGCTGATGACGCTGCTCACCGACGAGCCCGAGCGCTTCGACCGCGCCCTGGCCAGCCTCGAGGGCGGGTACGACGTGGAGCCGGCCGGGTCGGCGTACGAGCCCGGCCCGATCCTGCTCGACCGGATCAGCTGACCCTCACGCCAGCAGCAGGACCACCGTCTCGGCGACGCAGGCCGGCTTGGCCTCGTCCTCGATCTCGATCGTGTAGCGCAGGGTGATCTGCTTGCCGGCCGGCAGGTCGGTCACCTCGCCCATGGCGACGTGGGCGCGCACGCGCTTGCCGACGCGGACGGGGTTCGGGAAGCGGACCTTGTTGACGCCGTAGTTGAGCTTGGCGCCGGGGGTGTCGAGGGCGAAGACCTCGCTGCCCAACCAGGGGACCATCGAGAGCGTGAGGTAGCCG
>NZ_LUNF01000308.1:0-5981 GCF_001626145.1 Aeromicrobium sp. REDSEA-S32_B7 | reverse complement strand
GTGGGGTTCATGTCTCCAACCTAGAGACCCCCTCCGACACCCCCCTCCAGCCCAGAAAACCCCTGTGGACAGTGACTTCTTCGCTGGTCGAGTAGTCGGTCCCGGCGAGGGACGAGCCTGGGGCCGACGTATCGAGACCACTCCAAGCTCTCGCTGGGGGTTGGCCCGCGCTGAGCCGTTGCCGGGTGGTCTCGATACGTCAGGACGTGCTCGCTGGCGCTCGCCGTCCTGACTATTCGACCAGCGGAACGTGTCGCTGATCGAGTAGCGCGGAGCCGCTACTCGACCAGCAGCGGTCGTCGGTCGACCGACAGCCTGGCGGAGGAGGGCGCGCGGCCGGAGGTGTGGAAGAGCACGAGGCCCACCACGACGAGGACGAGCCCGAAGGCGAGGACGGGGCCGAGCGGCTCACCCAGCAGCGGAGCGGCGAGGGTGGCCGTGAGCACGGGGCTCGACGCGCCCGCCACGGCGCCGGCGCCGCTACCGAGCTGCCGGATGGCCTGGGCGTAGCAGAGCGTCGACGCGATCCCGGTGCCGACGCCGAGCAGCAGCACCGTCGTCAGCACCTGCGCACCGACAGCCGTGCCATCGAGCACCGCCGACGGCTTGAGTCCGAGCGCGACGGAGGCCACCACGCCGACCGTCGAGCCGAGGCTCACCAGGGCGACCACGTCGAGCAGCCCGAGGGTCGTCCGGGCCAGGCCGAGGGTGTAGACGGCCCACAGCAGACCGGCCGCGAGGAGCGCGACCACGCCGACCGACCCACTCGCCGAGGTCATCGTGCTGGCGCTCACGGCCACCCCGCCCGTGATCAGCGCGAGGGCCACGACCCGCCCGCGCGGGACGCTGCGCCGCCGCAGCAGGAGGAGGGTGACGAACAGCGGCACGGTGCCGGGGACGAGCAACCCGGTCAGCCCGGCGCTGGTGAGGTGAGCGCCGACCGCGAAGACCAGGAAGTGGGGGAGTCCGCCGACCATCAGCAGGGCGAGCGTGCTCGTCCGCTCCTGCCGCGCCCGACGCAGCGCGCCGGGCACCCACGGCGCCAGCAGGACGAGGGGAGTGGCGAAGCGGAGCAGGGCCAGGTCGAGGGTCGTGAGTCCCGACGTCCCGAGCGCCCGCGTCATGAGCGCGAACGACGACCACAGCAGGACGGTGGCGAGCAGGGCGGCGGGGCCTGCGGCGGCGCGCACGGTCGGGATGGTCCTGGTCACGCCGCAACAGTAGGACGATCGCCCCGGCATGCGATTGCCATTTCTGCTACCGCACTGCAGCCTCGTGGCAGGATCTGCCACATGAGCCGCTTCGACTCCATCGACCGATCGATCCTGCGCGAGCTGCAGCTGGACGGTCGGCTCACCAACCAGGAGCTCGCCGACCGGGTGGGCCTGTCACCGTCGCCCTGCCTGCGCCGGGTGCGGGCCCTGGAGTCGGCGGGGGTGATCAGCGGGTACCGCGCAGTCGTCGCGCAGCAGGAGGTCGGGCTGAGCATCACCGCGTTCGTCAGGCTGCGGCTGTCGTCGCACGCGACCGACACCGTCGAGGCGGTCGAGGCGGAGCTGCGGGGCCTGCCCGAGGTGGTCGAGGCGTACGTCCTGGCGGGCGACCACGACTACCTGCTGAAGGTGGTCGCCGAGTCGTTCGCGAGCTACGAGCAGCTGCTGCGCGACAGGATCCGCGACATCCCGTCGCTCGCGTCGATCGAGACGACCTTCGCGTTCGGCGTCACGAAGGATCCGTCGCCCGTCCCGGTTCCGTAGGGGAGGGGAGGAAGGGAGTCGTCCTTCGGAGCACGCTGCGTGGCCGCCGCGCGCCGAGCAGGCCGGACGCGACGTGCCTAGGGTCGAGGACATGGGAGAGACGACGCGGACCGCGCTGGTGGCAGGAGCCACCGGCATCGCAGGCTCGGCACTGTGCCGGGAGCTGGTCGAGCAGGGCTGGGAGGTGCTCGGCCTGTCGCGCAGCGGTCGCGCGCCGGTGGACGGCGTGCTCGGGGTGGCGGCGGACCTGACCGACGAGGCGTCGCTGCGCGAGTCGCTCGCGCCCCACGCCCCGACCCACGTCTTCGTGACGGCCTGGATGCGACAGGAGGACGAGGCCGCGAACATCCGCGTGAACGGACGCATGGTGCGCGACCTCCTGGACGCCGTCGACGCGGCGGGCAGCGTGCAGCACGTCGCGCTGGTGACGGGTCTCAAGCACTACCTCGGTCCGTTCGAGGCGTACGGGAAGGGGGAGGTGCCGGACACCCCGTTCCGCGAGGACGAGCCGCGGCTGCCGTACCCGAACTTCTACTACGCCCAGGAGGACGAGCTGTTCGCCGCTGCGGAGCGGGCGGGCTTCACGTGGTCGGTGCACCGCGCCCACACGGTGATCGGCGCCGCAGTGGGCAACGCGATGAACATGGGGCAGACGCTCGCGGTCCAGGCCGCGATCTGCCGTGAGCAGGGGAGACCGATGGTCTTCCCTGGGTCGCGGACCCAGTGGGACGGCCTGACCGACATGACCGACGCGGGCCTGCTGGCCCAGCACCTGGTGTGGGCCGCCACGACACCGGCCGCTGCCGACACGGCGTTCAACGTCGTCAACGGCGACGTCTTCCGCTGGCGGTGGCTGTGGCCGCTGCTGGCCGCACGTCTGGGCGTCGACGCCGAGGGCTCCGAGGGCGAGCCGCGGCCGCTGGAGGAGCAGATGGCCGACGCCGCAGCGACGTGGTCACGCATCGCCGAACGTGACGGCCTGGTGGAGGCCGACGTGGACCGCGTGGCCTCCTAGTGGCACACCGACGGCGACCTCGGACGCGACATGGAGTGCCTGGCCGACATGACCCGCAGTCGTGTCCTCGGGTTCACGGGGTACCAGCCGACGCTCCAGGCGTTCCTCGACCTGTTCGACCGTCTCGAGCAGGCCCGCGTCGTCCCGCGGCCCTGAGGTGCTCAGGGACGTGTCAAGCAGACCGCGCCCGACAGCATCAGCGCGATCGACGCTGCGACGAGCACCTTCTCCGACGTCACCCAGCCCGCGGCGCCCGTCAGGGCCAACCGGGTCGCGGGCCCGACGAACGCGATCATGCCCGCCAGCATCGCGACGGCTCCCAGCATCCCCAGCACCGACATCGCGCCCGCTCCCATCCGTCGCCCTGACGACCCGGTCTGCGTGGCGGCTCCTCCGCACCCGCATCTCGAGGGTCGCAGTGAAGGACGCACTTGGCTCGACGAACGTCGGCCAGAGAGGTTCTGCAGAGGTCTTGCGGTCAGGGGGAGGCACAACGATCGACACTACTTGACATAATGTGCATTATCGGATCGATATCGTGTGCTTCAGAAGGGGCTCAGGAGCCGGCGCGCACGGCGACGTCGTGACGGTGCACGTGCTCCGCCAGCAGCGCGCTCCAGGCGCGGACGTCGTCGGGCGTCGTCGCGACGACGAGCGAGCTCGACGGCCACAGGTCGTGCAGCGTCCGCGCGGTGCTCAACGGGTGCGCCGGGTCGTCGGTCCAGGCCAGCAGCTGGGTCGGGACGTCGAGCGTCGCCAGCGCCGCGGTGGACGGCAGGTCCGAACGCGCAGCGCCACGCAGGACGGTGGGCAGCAACGCCTCGTCGACGTCAGGCACCGTGTCAGGGCGGCCGTGCGTCGCCGGCGGCGGGACGGCGTCGGCGGCCAGCGCGACGAACGCGTCGACGCCCGACGACTCGACGAGCCGCGCCGACGCCTCGTACTCAGCAGCCTTGGCCCGGCGGGACGCCCAGGCCGTCGGCGGGATCATGAGCGTGAGCGAGGCGAACCGTGCCGGGTCCCTGAGCGCGGCGTGCAGCAGCGTCGCGGTCCCCATGGACCCGCCGAGCCCGTGGACCTGCTCCCCCAGGAAGAAGCTTTCGATCACACGTTCGAGGTCGTCGGCGAGCCGTGGCCACGTGTACTCGTTGACGACCGTCCGGCCGGTGGAGCGTCCGTGGCCTCGCGCGTCGTAGCGCAGCAGGCGCACCCCCGGCACACGGGCGGCGACGTCGAGCCCCAGCAGCGCGTCGCGGCGCCTGCTCGACGTGAGGCCGTGGAGCACGACCACCGCCGGACCGTCGTCGCCCTGCACGTCGACGTCGAGGACGGCTCCAGGCACGGACACGGACGACATGGCGGGCGGCTCCTCGGTCTCGGGACCTCCCAGACTACGACGGCGCAAGGCCCCGACGGCCGTCCGAGCGCTCGTTGTGAGCGACGAGACACGCAGTGGCCGACGGGGCGCGCGACGTCGGGGCCGGCCCTAGAGTGACGACCATGCGGCTCACCCACGTGGCCCACCTGCGACTCCCGTTCGGTCGCGTGATGGGGTACGACCTCACCGTCGGCGCCACGGGCGAGCGCCTCCCGGTCTCCTTCGACCAGGAGCGTCACGTCGGTCAGGGCGACCGCCCCGGCTCGTGGATGGCGATCACCGTCCGGCTCCCCGACGTCGACCTCGACCGGCTCGCCGAGGCCTGGCTCGCCGTCGTGCGACGGCACGGCACTCTGCACACCGTCTTCTCCCTCGACGACGACGGCGACGTCGAGCTGCACGAGGTCGAGGTCGGGCCGGGGTCCTGGCGCGAGCACCCGATGGCACCCGGCACCCGCCTGAGCGACGCGATCCGCGGGGTGCTCGACGAGCACTGCCGGCCCCTGTCGAGGCCGTCGCACCGGCTGTGCGTCGTGCAGTCGCACGACCGGCCCACCGTCGTCATCGGGTCCGACCACGCGCACGTCGACATGTGGTCGCTGCTCGTGGTCGTGCGCGACCTCCTGCGCGAGCTCGGGCACACCGCGTCGGAGGTGCTCCCCCGCGCGTTCTCGAGCCACACGGAGTCGCTGCTCGGCCGCGAGCGACCCCCGCAGGACGTCCGCGACCGGTGGGCCGAGGTGCTCGGCGCCTGCGGCGACACCATGCCCCGCTTCCCCCTCCCCCTCGGCGACGTCACCACGCCGGTGCTCGAACGGGTCGAGGTGCGCGACGTGCTCGACGTCGACGCGATGGCCTGGCTCGAGCGCGCGGCGCGGGCCCAGGGCGTCTCGACCCTGGCGCTGGTGACGTCGGTGATGACCCGGGTCACGCGGTCGCTGGCCGACGCGCCGTTCCGCGCCGTCTTCCCGGTCCACAGTCGCTACGAGGAGATCTGGCACGACGCGGTCGGGTGGTTCATCACGAACGCGGTGATCGACTCCCCCGACCCCGACCCGACCGCCTGCGCTGCTGCCGTGAAGGAGGCGATCCGGCTCGGGTCGTGGCCGCTCGCCGACGTGTTCGCCCCGTACGGCGGCATGCCCCAGTCCCCCGGCATGTTCGCGTTCTCGTGGCTCGACCTGCGCCGGCTGCCGGTGCACGTCGACCACGTGGGCCTCGAGGCGCAGTACGTCAGCGCAGCTGGGCGCACCGACGGGGTCATGGTGTGGTTCGTGCTCGACGAGGGCGGCGTGCACCTGCGCTGCCGCTACCCCGACACCGCGGAGGCGCGCGGGTCGGTCGGCGGCTGGCTCGACGCCGTCGTCGACGGCGTCCGTCGAGCCGCTCGCGACGCCGGGACCACCCTCGAGGTCGACGGCGAGCGACTGCGCGTCGAGCGGGCGGAGCGGGCCGACGTGCCCGCCATCGTGGCGCTGCTCGCCGACGACCCGATCGGCGCCTCCCGCGAGCACGGCACGGCGTCGGTCTACCAGGAGGCGTTCGACTCCCTGGTGCGCGACCCGTCGCAGCTCGTGGTGGTGGTGCGCGACGGCGACGAGGTCGTCGCGACGGCCCAGCTGACCATCCTGCCCGGCCTCTCGCGCGGAGGGACGACGCGCATGCAGGTGGAGGGGGTCCGCGTGGCGCCCCGCTGGCGCAGCCGCGGCCTGGGCGGCGCGTTCATGGCGTGGGCGCACGAGCACGGACGCGCCCGCGGCGCGCGACTCTCCCAGCTCACCAGCGACACCTCGCGCGACGCGGCCCACCGGTTCTACGAGCGGCTCGGCTA
>NZ_LUNF01000307.1:0-3433 GCF_001626145.1 Aeromicrobium sp. REDSEA-S32_B7 | reverse complement strand
GGGTCGCGACGGTCAGGAACAGGCCGATGGCCGTCCACAGCGCGCCCTGGGCCACCTCGCCCCGCGCGAAGGAGGGCCGGATGACGTGGTCGGTGGCC
The DNA here is from genome assembly GCF_001626145.1 of Aeromicrobium sp. REDSEA-S32_B7. Lineage (NCBI taxonomy): Bacteria > Bacillati > Actinomycetota > Actinomycetes > Propionibacteriales > Nocardioidaceae > Aeromicrobium > Aeromicrobium sp. REDSEA-S32_B7. The sequence goes on along the minus strand of NZ_LUNF01000307.1, from coordinate 3,335 downwards.
CAGCCGAGCACCCAGGCGTCGGCGACGGTCATCGCGCCGAACAGGACGCTGCCGACCGCCGAGACGGCGAACAGCCCCTTCTGCTCGACGATGCCGCGCCCGAGGAGGCCGAGGCCCCGGCGCATCATCCGGTCCTGCTGGGCCGACCCGAGGTCGCTACCTGACACGGTGTCCAGCTGCTCGCAAGGTCTCTTTCACCTGTCCGATCGTGAGCTCGCCGAAGTGGAACACGCTCGCGGCGAGCAGGGCGTCGGCACCGGCCTCGACCGCGGGAGCGAAGTGCTCGAGCCGTCCGGCACCACCACTGGCGATCAGTGGCACCTGGGTAACGCTGCGGACCGCCCGGATCATTTCCAGGTCGTAGCCCGCCTTCGTCCCGTCGGCGTCCATGGAGTTCAGCAGCACCTCGCCGACGCCCAGCTCCTCCGCACGACGCACCCACTCCACGGCGTCGAGACCGGCGCTGCGTCGACCGCCGTGCGTGGTCACCTCGTAGCCGCTCGGCTGCGCCCCGTCGCCGCTCGTGGGGCTGCGTCGTGCATCGACGCTCAGCACCAGCACCTGGTTGCCGAAGCGGTGCGCGATCTCGGCGATCACCTCCGGTCGCGCGATGGCGGCCGTGTTGATGCCGACCTTGTCCGCGCCGGCGCGCAGCAGCCGGTCGACGTCGTCGACGGTGCGCACCCCTCCCCCGACGGTCAGCGGGATGAAGACCTGCTCGGCCGTGCTGCCGACGATGTCGAAGGTCGTGGCGCGGTCGCCGCTGGAGGCGGTGATGTCGAGGAAGGTCAGCTCGTCGGCGCCCTCGGCGTCGTACACGCGGGCCATCTCCACGGGGTCGCCGGCGTCGACGAGGTCGACGAAGTTGACGCCCTTCACGACGCGTCCCGCGTCGACGTCGAGGCAGGGGATGACACGGACGGCGAGGCTCACCCGCCGAGCCTACCGATGGCTATGCTTCCCCGGTGCCTGCGACCTACCAGTGCTTCCTCTGCCGCGGCACGATCGACGTCACCTCCGACGACGCGATGGTCGTGAACGTCCACCGCCGCATCTCCGAGGACGAGTGGGGCGACGACTGGTTCGTCGACGCCGCGAAGGACACGTTCCGGTTCTGCTCCCAGGCGCACCTCGCGGAGTACATGGAGCGGTTCCCGCTGCCGCCGCCGAACGCCGGGGTCGTCGATGACGACCACATGTCGGTCGGCGACTGGGTCGGCTGCTTCGTCCTCGCGCTGCTCCTGCTCGCCCTGCTCGTGGGCGCCGTGTCCGGGCTGGTCGGCCTGGTGTCGCGCCTGACCTGAGCTCAGTCCTCGCGGCGTCGACGACGCTTGCGGGCGATCTTCTCCTCGAGCTCCTCGACGTGCTTCTCGGGGTTGAGCCGGTGCGACAGGTACCCGACCCCGACGGCCAGCACGGGGAACACCGGCCAGAAGAACAGCAGCTCCCCCGCGGCCACCGACGTCGCGCCCCAGATGCCGACGAGCAGGACCGAGAGGGCGACCCAGCCGGTGCGCATGCCGCGCAGGTCGCGCTCGAACGTGGCCAGGGCCTCCTCCCGCACGGTGGCACCCTCGGGAGCACGACGCGCCCGTCGGGCGGGTGTGCGGCTTGACGCGAGGTCCTCGAGCAGCGGCAGCACCTGGCCGAGGCGGACGACCTCCAGGGCCGCGTCGACGCGCCGCTCGTACTCGGCGGTGTCGACCTTCCCGGCGGCGTAGGCGTCGCGCAGCGCGGCGAGCACGACGTCGCGGTCGGCGTCGGAGGCGCGCAGCGCGACGTGGGCGGGATCGCGTGGGTCCGCCTCGAAGCGGTCCCACACCGGTCCCGCGGCCACGGTCAGGCCTCCGGTCGGGCCTGGCCGCGGGTCAGGGCGAGCGCGTCCTCGAGCGTGAACTGTCCGGTGTACAGCGCGGTACCGGCGATGGCACCCTCGACGCCGATGTCGACGAGACCCATCAGCGCCTCGATGTCGGCGAGGGTGGTGACGCCGCCGGACGCGACGACGGGCCGGTCGGTGCGGGAGCAGACGTCGCGCAGCAGGTCGAGGTTCGGTCCCTGCAGCATGCCGTCCTTGTTGACGTCGGTGACGACGTAGCGGGCGCAGCCCTCGGCGTCGAGGCGGGCGAGCGTCTCGTGCAGGTCGCCGCCGTCGCGGGTCCAGCCGCGTGCGGCGAGGGTCGTGCCGCGGACGTCGAGCCCGATGGCGACCCGGTCGCCCCACTCGGCGATGACCTTCGCGCACCACTCGGGGTTCTCGAGCGCGGCGGTGCCGATGTTCACCCGGCGGCAGCCGGCGTCCATGGCGGCCGCGAGCGACTCGTCGTCGCGCATGCCGCCGGACATCTCGACGTCGATGTCGAGGGTGCCGACGATCCGCGCGAGCAGGTCGCGGTTGTGCCCGTGGCCGAACGCGGCGTCGAGGTCGACGAGGTGGATCCACTCCGCGCCGGCCGACTGCCAGCGCAGCGCAGCCTCGACGGGGTCGCCGAACCGCTTCTCCGACCCGTCCACCCCCTGCACCAGCTGGACGGCCTGGCCGCCCTTGACGTCGACGGCGGGCAGCAGCTCCAGGTAGTCACTCACGCGGGCGATGCTATCGACGCCCGCTCGCGCCCGGCCGCGGCCTGTCTCATCGGGGTCGGTACTGGATGTGGTCGGGGTGGGTGTGGTGGATCTCGACGAAGGTCGTGGCTGACGGTGAGTGCTCCTCGGGTCTTGAGTCCGTGGTGGGGTGGGCAGCGGTGGTGCAGGTTCGCGGCTTCGGTGGGTCCACGCTGCTGGCCGGGTGGCGGGTCGAGGTCGTAGGGGATCTGGTGGTCGACGTCGCAGGCGAGGGCGGGTCGGGTGCAACCCGGGACGTCGCACGTTCCGTCGATGAGGTTCAACGCCCGACGCAGGGGCTGGGTGGGGAAGCGGCCCAGCTCGGTGACGTCGAGGATCCCGCCGTTCTCGTCGGTCAACAACCGCGAGAACAACGTCCCCTCGGCGGTGGCGAGCTCGGCGAGCAGGGCGGGGTCGAGGACGTGCTGCCCGTCGGCGGAGACCGCCGGCTCGCTCGACAGACCCAACAGGGTGGCCAGGGAGACAGTGATCCCGACGTGGAACCGGCCACGGCCCGAGGTGCTGACCGGCGCGTGGTCAGCGGTGTCGGTCTCGTCCTTATGGAGCAGGGTGTCGACGAGGGCGTCGGCGCGGGCCTGCGCCAACGTCCGGTCATCGTCGATGGTCTGGGTGCGGGAGGCTTTCGCGGCCAGGGTCAGGTCACGCTCGATCAGGAGGGCGTCGACCGTGGGGATGAGGGCCTGCAGCAGGCTCATCCCGTCATCCAGGGC
>NZ_LUNF01000306.1:0-10598 GCF_001626145.1 Aeromicrobium sp. REDSEA-S32_B7 | reverse complement strand
GAGGTCATGTGGTCGCTGATGGAGTAGCCCACGATCCGGTTGGACCAGGTGTCTTGAGCGCGCAGAGATAGACCTTCCCCTCGGCGGTGGGGTGTTCGGTGGGGGCACCTCCCTGCACGAAGTGCTTGTGGGAATGTCGGTCAGCCAAATCTGGTTGGGCCTCCCGGCCTGGAAGACACGGTTCAGGAGGTCGTCATGCACTGGTGGGCCGGCCAACTTGGCGTTGCGGCCGCGCTTCTTGCTGAAACTCGACCACCAACGATTCTCCGAGCAGATCTTCCAGACCGTCCGCTCAGCGACGTCGAAGCCAGCAGCTCGGACCTCGTCGACCAGGAATCGGTATCCGTACTGCGGGTCGTCCTCATGCGCGCCCAGGACGGCGTTGGACAGGTGGGCGTTGTCCTACTCTGAGGTGGTGATCGGGGCAGCGAGCCAGCGGTAGTACTGCTGGCGACACAGCCCGAGCACCCTGCAGCTGAGCGAGACTCCGATCCCGTCAGCCGCGAGCTACCTCACGAGTGGGAAGAGACTTTTCCCGGCAGGTTCGCTTGTGACAGGTAGGCCGCCGCGCGCCGCAGGACCTCGTTCGCCCCCGCAAGCGGGAGGTGCCCCCACTACTCGAGCCGGCGGATCCGCTTCTTCGCTTCACGCAGCTCAGAGTTCTCTGCCGCGGTGGTTCCGGGTTTGAGTCCGTCCTCGACGTCCGCGGTCTTCATCCAGTTCGCCAGGCACGACTCGCTGATCCCGAAGTCGGCAGCGATGTACTTCGACAGGTGGCCGGGCTCGCGGCTCCGAGCGACCCGCACGACGTCCTCGTGGAACTCTCGGGGGTAGGGCTTGGGCATGGTGCACATCCTTTCAGCGGCACCTCGCGGCACCACAGATCAGATGTCACCTATCGATGCAGCAGTCCCCTCGACCGCCTGATGACGGTCGAGGGGGTCGCCGAGTACCTGTGCGTCCCCGTCAACACGCTCTACCAGTGGCGGCACAAGGGAACTGGCCCGACAGCCTTCCGTGTCGTAGCGCTACCTGCGCTACGACCCGAGCGACGTGCGTTCCTGGCTCCGCGAGAACAGCGGGACGGGTCATGGCGCCCACTGACCGTCGCGTACGTCGCAGCCGAGACGGCGAACGACGGCTCAAGTACATCGTCCGTTGGCGCTAGCTTGGTGGCGGCGCTCGCTCAAAGACCTTCACCCGCAAGACAGACGCCAATCGGTTCGCGGCCACGGTGTCTGCCGACATCGTGCGCGGCCAATACTTCGATCCGGACGCCGGCAAGATCAGCTTCAAGGACTACGCGGCGGAGTGGCTGGAAGCTCAGACGTTCGACGAGGGCACACGAGAGGCGGTCGAACTGCGTTTACGGCTGCACGCCTATCCGGGCCTCGGCGCGAAACTGCTGAGCGACGTCAAGCCGTCCACCATCCAGCCCTTGCTGCGCGGCCTGTCCGAGTTGGCCCCCACCTATCAACAGGTCATCTTCACCAACGTCTCCACCGCCTTCACCGCCGCCGTGGACGACTCGCTGATCCAGAAGAACCCATGCAATGCACCCTCGGCGTGTCAACCCAAGCCCGAGCAGCGCAAGCTCACGCCGTGGACGGCCGGACAAGTCACGAACGTCCGCAGCGCGCTCCCCGAGCGCTGCCAACTGGTCGCTCAACTCGGCGCCGGCCTCGGCTTGCGACAAGGCGAGATGTTTGGCCTCTCCCCCGACGACATCGACATCGAGAAGGGCGAGATCGAAATCGTCCGCCAGGTCAAACTCGGTGCCAGCAACAGGCAGCTCTTCGGCCTGCCCAAAGGACGCAAGACACGGCGCGTGCCTCTGCCCGACTCCGTGCTCGACGCGATCAACGAGCACATGACTCGCTACCCGCCTCGCGAGGTGACACTTCCGTGGGACCGACTCGACGGATCGGAACGCACCTTCACTTTGCTTATGACGACGCGAGGGCGAGGCGCGCTCAACCGCAACTACTTCAACACCTACATCTGGCGTCCGGCCCTGGAGAAGGCGGGCATCGAAACCGAGCGCGAGAACGGCACCCACGCGCTCCGCCACCTCTACACCAGCACGCTGCTCGACGCAGGCGAGTCGATCAAGGCGCTGAGCGAATACCTCGGCCGCGCCGACCCCGGCTTCACCCTGCGGACCTACACCCACCTGATGCCCACGTCTGGTGAACGGACCCGCAACGCGATCGACACCGCGCTGAGCCGGCCACGGGCCGAATTCCCGGCAGGAAACTCTGTGGAAGCCTTCTCCCCTCACCGCCGGACTTCAAAACGCCCGCTGCCCACGACCGATCAGCAGGCGCAACCGCCGGTGTGCGACGACAGGTCCCGCGATTATGAGTCTGCTCAACGAGATTCCGCGAGCCCAATGCAAGACGCTCGTCCGGGTGGCCCAGCGCACCCACGACCTGTCCTCTACAGCCATCCAACCGGCCCCCGACGCCCGCGAAGTAATCCGGTGACCAGCGAACTGTCAACTGGAAGAACACGCCGAGAGCTCGAGCGGCGCGAAGTCGGTGCATCCGTACCGCTAACCGGTCTGTTCGTCGACGCCGACAGGCTGAGACTACTCGCAGCGATCGTCTAGCTATTGAACGCTCAGCGCGACCGAACGCGGGCAACCGGACGGGGCTACAGGAAACTGAGTTGACCGGCCGCCGCGCGTGTAATCGTCATGGTGGTTCCTTCAAGGGTGAAGTCGAGGAGCAGGCCGCTGTCGAGCACCGCCGAGACGCCTGCGTGATCACGCGCAACGATAACCCCAAGAATCGAGCGGTCTTCGGCCACGATCTTGAGCTCATCGCCGTCGTCCGACGCGGCCACGGTCACCGATGTCGGGTCGACGGGCTCGTCACCCTCAAGCCGAGACTGAGCGGTGACGGCGCCGGTTGCCATCATCTCGGCCAGCTTGTGTCGGTCTGTGCCCTGGACGTACTGGAGCAGGTCGAGGACATCGGTCGGGGTCGCTCCGAGATCGGTGCGCCATCCTTGGATGTGCCGGTTGCTCAAGTAGTCGCGTAAGCCTTCTTCGTCCAGTCCGGCATCTTCAGCGATGCGCCCTAGGCGCTGCGCCAGGGTCCGGGACTTTACGTCTCTGACGAGGAGATCGATCGCGAGAGGGGTGTCGACGCCGTATCGCAAGTGGGCAGCGGTGTTAGAGAAGAGCTGCACGGAGCTCAACCGGGACAGCAGGATGTCGTTGGCCTGGACGACGACCAGACCGACGGTCCACGCCAGGTAGTGCTGGACACCTTCACTGATGACGTCGACCATCTGCTCGAGTCGAAAGGCCGAGTCCTGCACCGCAGTGTTCAGGTGGGTGTTGGCCAGTTCGGTGAGTGTTCGTCCCGCGATCCAGTCACGAATCACGGCGTCGGTATCGACGTCGATGTCCGCCCCTCTGGGTGACTTTCGGAAGCGCCAGTACGTCTTCGCTTCGGGCAGATTCAGCAGCCGGGTGTACACGCCTTGGCTGGAGAGCACGTCGAGAGTTTCCGCGAGCGTTTGCTCATCAAGGCCTCCGAGCTGTTGCACATGGTCGACAAGCTCCTCGGCGATCGCCTCGATCACGGCAGCCGAGGCCAAGCTGGTTCCGGCTTGCGCCCAACGTTGACGTGACGCGGGTGGCGTCTGCTCGTACTCGCCCACGACGAGTTCTGCGAGTGCCATCCACCGGTCCTTGAGGTTTTCGGGAAGCTGGGTGAACGCGAAAAGACGCTTTACAACGTCACGCCAGGTCCGGGTGCTTACGAGATCGGGCACGTGGTCCAGGACGTGGAGGATGAACCAGACGTAGTTGACGAAGCCTCCGGCCTCCTTGTCCGGGGTCAGCTGCAGGATCGCGCCCTGTGTCTGCGCGACCAACGCTTCGGCTTCGGCAAGAGCTTCAAGAGCGGACGGCTTGGCGACGGTCGAGCGGACCTCCAGCTCGTCGGGGCCAGGAGTGAGCCGGTCGAAGTCGCTGCCGCTCAGCGCCTTCTGCAACGCCAGGACGATCCAGCCTTCGGACTCCTTGCCGGCGCGGCCGGCGCGGCCAACGGCGTTGAGAAGTTGGGCGGCCGTCATTCGGAACGCGGGGTCCTGGCCGTCGTACTCGGTGGTGGCGATGACAACGGTGCGGACGGGCAGGTTCACGCCGTCGGTCAGGGTGCTGGTTGCGACGACGGCCTTGATGGTCTCGCTGCGGATCGCGTCTTCGACGGCTTCTTGTACCTCAACCGGCAGCCCGGCATGGTGGTAGGCCACACCCTTGCGGACCGTGCCGACGAGGGGGTGGTCCTCGCCGAGGCGTGCGACTAGGGCGTCGGCAAGGCCTTGGGAGCGCGGGTCTTCATCGAGTTGGTCGGCCATGACCTTCGCTGCATCGCGTGCGGTGGCTCGCTGAGATACGACCATGAGGAGGCTGCCGGCACCGAGCAAGAGTGTGGCGGTCTTGGCGGTTGTCGAGTAGGCGGTGGAGGTGTTGCCGCTCCCGGTGATGCGCTTGTTGTCGGGGCCGAGGACGAGCTGCCCGATGGGGGTTTTCTTGCTGGTGGCCAGGTGCCGCTCGGTGGCGTTGGTGGGGCGAACCGCTAGGTGGGCCCGTAGGTCGTAGCGGGTCTTGTCCTTACCACCGCGGCGGCTAGCAGGGGTGTCGGTGCGACTCTCCTCGATTTTCTCGGTGCCCATGAGGACGTGCAACCGTCGTGGCGCTCTCCACTCATCGGTGAACAACACTTCGGATTGTCCGGCAGAAGTCCATGCGGCGAGGGATGCGGCGTTGCCCATCACGCCGGAGAGGAGGATGAGTCGTGCGCTGCTGGCGTCGAGCAGGGAAAGCAGTCCTTCGAGCAGCAGTCCGCGCCCGCCGGTCTCGGCTATGAGGTGGACTTCGTCGATGATGAACAGACTGAACCGGCTCAGGATCTCCTGTGGGTTCTGCCGCAGCGCGTTCATGAGGCGTTCGGGCGTCATGACCTCGACCTGCGGCAGCTGCCCAGTGCCTTCTTCGCCATCGATGGTGTCGTCGCCGAACAGGACCTTGGCACCGAAACCGTCGGGGAGGTCTGCGCCGATTCGTCGGTCGAGGTAGCGCAGTCGGGATCGGAGTCCTTGTCGCATCTCCCGGCCGAGGCTTCGCAGTGGGGTGACGTAGCAGACGTCGCGGTCGTCGAGTGCGGTGTGAGCGCAGATGATGAGCTGTGCGAGTAGCGTCTTGCCGGCGCTGGTCGGGACGGATACGAGCAGCCGGGTGGTGGCGGGGTCGAGGGGGCTGAGGGTCGGGTGGGCAAGGAGGGCGCGCTGGGGCGGCCACAGTGTCAGGATGGGCTGTTGGTCGAGAGTGAACGCCTGCTTGACGGCTGCGGGGAGGTCGGGTGGAAGGACTGCCCAGATGCTGTTGTCGGCGAGCCCGTCGGCGAGGAGGAGCAGATGTCCCGCCACCCAGCGGGTGTCGAGGTCGCTAAGGCCGACTTCGTCGTTGACGACGAGGCGCAGGTGTCCGCGGGCTGCTTCGAGCGCATCGGTGCTGCCTTCCCGTAGGTAGTTCACGAGGTCGGCGACGCCGCGCAGGAGCCGCTGGGTCGGACCGAACATTGTGCCGTCGAGGCTGTCGAGATCGGTCCCGCGGGTCAGTGCCGTGGCGGAGGCTGCCCACGTGCGTAGCCGCCGGTTGAGGGTGGCCATGTCGAGGCCGAGGAACAGGATTCCGGCTTGAAGTGCAACGTCTGCGCTGTCGGTGAACTCGGCTGCTTCGTTCACGATGTCGCGCATCTTGCGGTGGATGGCGCCGGCGTTGGGGCTCTCGTCGGCGCGGTGGTAGCCGACCTGGGCGGCGAACGCGGTGGCGAGTCGATCTCGGTCGGTTTCGGCTGGGTCTTCGAGGAGGAGATCGAGGACGTGGGCGCTAACGGCGAATGCGCGGCGACGCTGTTCGAGCGGGTACCGGAACCCTTCGGCGGTGGAGGCAATTCCATGCAGGTACCAGGCGGTGCGTCGCAGCGGTGTGAGGTCGGCGCGGAAGCCGCTGTCGGTGAGGCCGCGAACGAGTTCGATCTCGAGTTCGGCGATGAGATCGGTGAGCTCGGGTACGGTGGGGAGTTCAGTGAGCTGGTCCTCGCCGAAGGCGGCGTTGAGGTGCTCGGCGGCTAGAGCGCGGTCCACGCGTACCTCCGCACTGTCTCAGCGAGCTCGTCGTAGCAGCCGATGCTGGTGGCGAGTCCGCGCAGTTGGCCGGGTTTGTCGAGGAGCGGCAGCTTTTTGCTCATCTTCTTAAACGGCTTGTCGGGCAGCGGATGGTGGGTCGCGAGCGTCACTCCGGCGCCGACAAGCTCGTCGCCTTGAGTCCACGCGGCGGGGACCTCGGCTATGAACGCGAGCGTCTCGTCGTCGTAGGAACCTGGCGTGAATGTGCCGACGATCTTGGCGACGTACCGTTGGCCGTTGTCCGCGATCTGCTTGTACGCCTTGCTGAGGCTGGTCGATAGCGGCCCGGTCCCTGTGTTCTTCTTGCTTTCCCACAGCCGGAACCGCAGCGCGCCAGCGGCGTTCTCGTAGATGGAGAACCCGTCGGCGCCGGCGTCGGTGACGTCGCCCTTCGGGTCGGGTTGGACGCGGACGCCCGTCTTGTCCTTGGTGAGCAGGTGCCAGAGCCACTCGCCGACGTGGCCGTGCAGGTGGTCCTTGCTCTTCGGCGCGGCCGGCAGCCCGAAGACCGGCTCGATGAACGAGGCGATGGTCTTATCGTGTGTTGGCGGGATCTTGGTCCCTGCGAGAGTGTGTCCGCGCCACGTGTCATACAGAGGGGTGGCGGGGCCGAAGCGGACCTGCATCATCGTGTCAATGAGCACCCAGGCGAGCGCGCCCGCCTCCTCGGGGGTGAGGTTGGCGGCAATGTGCGAGCTCCACTCGCATTTGCTTGCCTTGGCGGCGCCGTCGTGGAAGGTCACCGGGAGGTAGTCGTGGATGCTCAGCCGCTGGTGGGTTCGGGCGTACTCTTCGGACTGCGCGGCCGTCAGTGCAGCGAGAGCGGTTGCCGCCTGGCCCTTGGCGGGCGCCATGGCTTTCGTCATTGTTGCTCCTGGTACGTGCGCGATGTCGGCATCACGAGGACACCCTCTGACTCATGCTGCTCGGCTAGACCGACAGGTCCACTATCCCGCAACGAAGGGGCGGTCGTGGTTGAACGACGTTGTCTTGCAATGCGTTTGCTCAAAGGAAACTGCATGGCGATGGGGTCCCGGAGCGGTTCGTAGCTGACGTCGATACTCGGCACTACCTTGTTTGCCCTCGGTTGTTTCCTGAGCATGGTGGGATAGGGGAGGTGACAATCTTCTCAGCAGTGAATCGCACGGATCCCTCCCCGGCGTCGCACGGGGACAGCCATGCGCAGTTCCTCGACCGCGTCTCCGGGCCGTACTGGGATCAGGTTCGTGCCCTAATCGAGGACTGGTTCTCTCGGCTCTGCCCCGACGCACAATCCGACGTTCGGGGGCGTCTGCGGTCCAAGGATGACCGGCAGTCCAAGGGGGCGTTCTTCGAGCTATACGTACACGAATGCCTGCTTCGGATGGGCTACGCCGTGACCTGCCACCCGGATCTCGAAGGGACGAGTCGGCGACCGGACTTCCTTGCCGAAAAGGACGGGCGGTCGATCTATGTCGAAGCACGATCGGCCTCATTCAGCGACGACGCGGTCGGCAAGTCTGCCCGGGTGAACGCGGTCTACGAATCGCTCGACAAGATGGACAGCCCGAACTTCTTCCTCTGGATCGACGTCGTCAAGCAAGGCGAGGCTCCGCTACGCGCACGGCCGCTGCGAAGCCAACTGGAGAGATGGCTCACGGGGTTGGACCCCGACCAACACACACTCGCCGAGGGCAAGCGTCGCGACGACCTCCCTGGCTACGTCCATGAGGACGCAGGCTGGAAGATCGGCTTCCGGGCCGTGCCGAGATCGCCCGAGGCACGTGGCAGGAAGGGCGCACGTCCGCTCGGCATCTTCGGAGGCGGCGAAGCCCACTGGGTCCACGACGAGGACGGCATCCGGGGCGCTTTGGCTGACAAGGGCTCGGCCTACGGTTCCCTCAACGCGCCATTCGTCATTGCTGTCGCCTCAAGCAGCATCTCTCTCGACGACCACGACATGCTCAACGCCCTGTACGGCTCAGAGGTCGTGGAGTTCCGCACTCACGCCGACGGCACGGAGGAGACCGCCACGGCCCGACAGCCCGACGGCTACTGGTATAGGGGTGACCGCTGGGACCACCGCGGCGTTTCGGCCGTTCTAATGGTCAAGAACCTCCACCCCGCCTTCGTGGGCACCCAGCAGCACACGATCTGGGAGCACCCCGATCCGGAATTCGCTGTGGACGGGTTCCCGCTCTGGAGGCGATCCATCGTTGAGGACGGACGCATGACGTTCGTCGACCCCGAGCGACCGCAGGCCGAATGGTTCAATCTGGGAGACCCGTGGCCGGTCGGCGAGCCCTTCCCGAAGTAGCCACCCACCGAGCGCCAGACGACCGGGCTCGCCGGCGTCTACGGACATCGCCACCATGCCTTCCTATCGCAACTCGCAGACCCTGTACGCGATGCCGAATCGAGGCACCCGAGGTTCTGCCTCAACGAGTTTGCGCGACCCAAGCAGCGTGCTCCGGCGCAACCGACCGGCCGCGCTGGACGAGGCCCCGAAGGATCCCCACCCGGGTGCGGCCCTCGATGACCTGGAGCCCATTCCAAGCAGGGAACAGCGCCGCGCGGTCGATCAGGAGCGGCCGTCGCATCCACGTCCCATAAGAATCCCAGTACGCAGGGATTCCCAGATGCTTGCGGGACTCCAATCGGTGCTCGGCGTTCTCTGCGTTTTCGTCTAGCAGGTCACCGTCCGACGGGCCGGTCGGCATCGTCAAGAACGACTCTGACGGAATGAGTTCGTCGTGCCACTCGATAGAGGTCAGGTCCACGTGACCATAGTCGGCGTGGAAGGAACTCCATCCGGCGAACCAGTAAAGCCACTGCTCGACCACGTCCTCGGGCCAACCAAGGGCGCTGATGCGCTCATCCGCAAGGAAACCGGCTAGTCCGCCGCCGCCGAGCCCTCGACACCGCTTCGACAGATCCTCGAAGTCACCCATATAGACCGCCATCAGGCGTACTCCCACATCGCCGGCGCGTCCACGTGCAGCTCCTGGTCGCAAAAAGCAACGTCTGGGCCTGCAGAGAACCCGTCGGCCTGCTCGACGCAGCAACCCGGCGGTTCGACATACAGGCCGTGTGGAGTCCACTGCGAGCACCGCATTCGCATCTGCGTCCGTCGACCGAATTTCTTCGTCTTCGGCAGCCGGTCCTTCTGTTCCGGTGAGGCAAAGATCCACCGCTCTCGGCCCTGCTCGATCGCGTGCCGCACGAGACCGCGCTCTTTCGGTGTGGCCAGCCGGGTGATCGCCTTCTGCCCCGATGGCTCGTTCGTCAAGGCAACGACTCGATGCGGGGTCACCGGCCACAGGATGTGCGGTGCTGCCAACAGGGAGGGGCCTTTGTTCTTGCGGAACGGCACCAACAGTGGGGCATCGCACGTCCAGAACGTGCCCTCGGGGTCGTCCCACGCCTCGATGGACCTGGTCGTCATCACGTCGGCCGCCTCCCACATGCTCGTGTACAGCAACTCGGTGTGGATGCCGGCAAGCCGGAGCGGGTTCAGGGGTCCTTCATGGACTTGAACTCCTCAGGGTTGTGCGCGACCAGCCAGGCGTCGTGCTAAAGGCGCAGCCGACGCTGCTGTGCAGTCCTCATCCGCTGGACCGCGACCGTCACGCCGAGACCGATGAGGTCATCGAACTCCAGATCCTCGGGGTCCGTGAGCCGCTCGAACAGCGATTGGATACGGCCGAGTTCCGCATCGACAACACCGAACATGGCGTCGACCCGGTTGCGTGCCTCCCCGTCCGGGCCGATGACCCGATCAAAGTTCTCCTCCACACACATGTCGTTCACCGAGAACGCCCATGCCTCTCCGGTCACGGTATCCAAGTTCCAGACACGCCGGTTCTGCTTACCGAACCCCCAACGCTTCAAGTACGTCCGCGGGACGTAGTGGCGCCGACGACTTTTCGGATCGGGTTGCTGCTGCGTCGCGAGCAGACGGTCCATGTAGTCCCGCGACCGGCCTCCTAAAGATTTCCCTCCACCGGTCATCGGGATCTGACCCCACGGGTTACGGTGCTGGGAAACGATCTTCCGGCCAGTAACGGCGCTGGTCGAGACGGCTAAGCACGACGACCGGCACGTGCGCCTCTGGACCCAGATGCGGACCCTCGCTGGAGAGGCCTACATCGACTACGTCGCTGACGTGCTGCGGGGCTCAGCCGCGCAGCGGATCGAGTTCCCCGACTACGACCTACGCCTCTACGACGACCTCCGCGAGATGCGCGAGGACATCATGGCGCGCGACGCCGACCACGGACTCTCCCGCGTGCTCGCCGGCTTCGCCTGGCCCTGGGTCAGCAAGAAGGACAAGCACAGGCCTGACATCGAGATCGACGGCCTGCAGCTGTTCTGGAACCGCACCGACAAGGACTGGATCAACTCACGCACGG
>NZ_LUNF01000305.1:0-2831 GCF_001626145.1 Aeromicrobium sp. REDSEA-S32_B7 | reverse complement strand
GGGCGAACCCGTGCTCGCGACCGAGCGTCAGCGAGCGGTGCCGCAGGAGGTCGATGCGGGGGTGGTCGGCCGACCAGCCGCGCGGAGCGGTCTTCACCGCGTCGCCCCCGACCGTCCAGCCCTGGCGCTCGACCCGGCCGAGGATCCGCTGCAGCCCCACCCCGAACGTCTCGTGGTCCACGGCCTCCCGGAACGACGCCAGCCGCGCCGGCGGGGCCTGGTAGAACCCGACGCCGGTGCGCACGCCGGGCGCGCCGACCTGCACGTAGTAGCCGGTCGACGGGGCGACGGCTACGAACGCCCCCTGGTGCGTCTTGTACGGCGTCTTGTCCTTCGCGAACCGGACGTCGCGGTAGGGCCGGAAGATCTTGGCGGGTCCGAACTCGTCCTCCAGCGCCGCCGTGAGCGCGACCATCGGCGCCTTGACGGCCTCGTCGTAGACGTGCCGGTGCTCCTCCCAGAACGTCTTCGTGTTGTCGACCTCGAGGTCGTCGTAGAAGTCGAGCGCGGCGACGGGAAAGCCTGCGAAGGTCACGGGTGCGAGCCTAGGCCGGGGCTGCGGGTGCCACCGCGTGGCAGCACCCGCGAGCCGAGGACCTCAGTTCTCCTGCGTGACCGCGCCGAAGCCGACCTTGCGGCCGGTGTCGGCGACGAAGTACAGGTAGGCGACCTTGTCGGCCGGCACGGCGACCGTGCGGTCCTTGTCGTCGGTGAGGCTGAAGACGGTCTCGTCCTTCAGCGCGGAGTCGAGCTTCGCGAGCACCGTGTCGGGCGCCTCGCTGGTCTCGACGGACAGCTCGCGGGCGGCGTTCTGGACGCCGATCTTGACCTCCATGGTCGGTCCTCTCTGACGTGCGGTTGGGCGGGTGGGAGAAGGGGCTACTCGGCGCCGTCGGCGTCGGTGACGTCGCGCGGGAACCCGCCGATGCCCCGCCAGGCGAGCCGCCCGACGAGACGCACGGCGTCCTGCTGCGACAGCGACGACGCCTCGGCCAGCCAGTTGCGGGCGCCGACGTGGCCCATGCCGACCAGGCTCACGGCGAGGAGGTAGGCGGCGTCCTGCGGCAGGCCGGTGTCCTCGCGGATGACCTCGGCGATCGCCAGCGCCGACTCGCGCACGACCCGGTCGACCTGCTCGCGCACGTCGGGGTCGTTGGTCAGGTCGGACTCGAAGACCAGCCGGAACGCCGCGCCCTGGTCGGCGACGTACTGGTACCAGAGCTGCATCGTCGCCTCGACGCGGTGACGGTTGTCCTGCGTGGAGGCGAGGGCGCGCTTGATGTCGTCGACGACCTCGTCGCAGGAGGACTCCAGCAGCGCCAGGTAGAGGTCGAGCTTGCCGGGGAAGTGCTGGTACACGACCGGCTTGGAGACGCCCGCGCGCTCGGCGATCTCGTCCATCGACGCGGCGTGGTAGCCCTGCTCGACGAAGACCTCGAGTGCGACCTCCAGCAGCTGGGCGCGGCGGGCGCGGCGCGGCAGTCGGCCGGCGCGCGTGCGCAGGATCGGGGTCTCGCTCACCCGCACAGCCTAGTGCCCGGTCCCCACACGCTCGTCGGCGAGCACCCCGTGTCGGCGCGAGGCGTCCACGGGACGGACGTCGGTACCGCATGTCGGACGGTCGGG
Organism: Aeromicrobium sp. REDSEA-S32_B7; assembly: GCF_001626145.1. Lineage (NCBI taxonomy): Bacteria > Bacillati > Actinomycetota > Actinomycetes > Propionibacteriales > Nocardioidaceae > Aeromicrobium > Aeromicrobium sp. REDSEA-S32_B7. Next base: position 1,205 of record NZ_LUNF01000305.1, on the reverse strand, counting down.
GAACAATGGACGACACGACCGGCGTTGTGCCGGACGTCCCCTTCACCGTCACTGCGAGGAGCAGCCGTGGTCGCCCCCATCGTGGAACCCGCCGACGAACTGACCATCGACGAGGTCCGTCGCTACAGCCGGCACCTGATCATCCCCGACGTCGGGATGGACGGGCAGAAGCGGCTCAAGAACGCCAAGGTGCTCGTGATCGGCGCGGGCGGGCTCGGCTCGCCGGCCCTGCTGTACCTCGCGGCCGCCGGCGTCGGCACGCTCGGCATCATCGACGACGACGTCGTCGACGAGTCGAACCTGCAGCGCCAGGTCATCCACGGACAGTCCGACATCGACCGGCCCAAGGCCGTCAGCGCCGCCGAGTCGGTCGCCGAGGTCAACCCGTACGTGAAGACGATCGTGCACGAGGCGCGTCTGGACAACGACAACGTCCTCGACATCTTCAGCCAGTACGACCTCATCGTCGACGGCACCGACAACTTCGCCACGCGCTACCTCGTCAACGACGCCGCCGTGATCCTCGGCAAGCCGTACGTGTGGGGCTCGATCTACCGCTTCGAGGGCCAGGTGTCGGTCTTCTGGGCGCAGGAGGGGCCGCAGTACCGCGACCTCTACCCGGAGCCGCCGCCGCCCGGCATGGTCCCGTCGTGCGCCGAGGGCGGCGTGCTCGGCGTCCTGTGCGCGTCGATCGGGTCGATCATGGTCACCGAGGCGATCAAGCTGATCACCGGCATCGGCGACCCGCTCATCGGCCGTCTGATGGTCTACGACGCACTCGAGATGCGGTATACGACGCTGAAGATCCAGCGCGACCCCGAGGGCGAGCTGCCGACCGAGCTGCTCAGCGACTACGAGGCGTTCTGCGGTGCGATCAGCGACGAGGCCGCTGACGCCGCGGCCGGGTCGACGATCTCCGTCGCCCAGCTCGACGGGTGGCTGAAGGAGCGGGGCGACGGCGGACGCGACTTCGTGCTCGTCGACGTCCGAGAGCCGGTCGAGCGCGACATCAACCACATCCCCGGCTCGATCCTCATCCCCAAGGGCGACTTCCTCAACGGCAAGGCGCTCTCGGAGCTCCCCGACGACAAGCAGATCGTGCTGCACTGCAAGTCGGGCGTCCGCTCCGCCGAGGCCCTCGCCGTCCTCAAGGGCGCCGGCTTCAAGGACGCCGTCCACGTCGCCGGCGGCGTCGTGGCCTGGGT
>NZ_LUNF01000304.1:0-45582 GCF_001626145.1 Aeromicrobium sp. REDSEA-S32_B7 | reverse complement strand
CTGCTACTCGACCAGCGAACCCACCGCTGGTCGAGTAGTCGGGCTTGGCGAGGAACGAGCCTGAGCCCGACGTATCGAGACCACTCTGGGCCGTCGCTGGGGGTTGGTCCGCGCGGAGCTGTTGCCGGGTGGTCTCGATACGCAGGGACTTCGCAAGCTCGTCCCTGCTACTCGACCAGCGAACCCACCGCTGGTCGAGTGCCTCCACGAGCGTTAGCGAGGGGAGGTGTATCGAGACCACTCTGGGCTTTCGCTGGGAGCCGGCTCGCGCTGGGCCGTTGCCGGGTGGTCTCGATACGCAGCACGACGCTCGTTCCTCGCGCGTGCTGCTACTCGACCAGCGGGAGGTCTCGCCGCTTGACCACGAAAACTCTTCGCAGCGCTCGGGGCGGGCCGACGGCGTCCTGTGGACACCCGACCGACGGTGCGGAGGGGGCCGTCTAGGCTCGCTGGCATGCCTGACAGCCCGAGTGTCCGCGACGTCCTCCACGCCGCGGTCGGGGCGGTCGGGGGCACGGAGCGACCCGGGCAGGTGGCGATGGCGGAGGCGGTCGCGGAGTCGCTGGAGTCCGGGCGCCACCTCCTCGTGCAGGCCGGGACCGGCACCGGCAAGTCGCTCGGGTACCTCGTGCCGTCGCTGCTGCACCGCAAGCGTGTCGTGGTCTCCACGGCCACGCTGGGCCTGCAGCACCAGCTCGTGCAGCGCGACCTTCCCGCCCTGGTGAAGGGTGCGCACGAGGTGCTCGGCACCACACCCAGCTACGCCGTCGTCAAGGGACGCTCGAACTACGCATGCCTGCACCGGGTGCGCGAGGGGGTGCCCGACGACCAGGGCACGCTCGTCGACGTCCCGGAGGGGACGCTCGGTGCCGAGGTGCTCGAGCTGCGCGAGTGGGCCGAGGAGCTCGCCACCCAGCGGGGGAACGGCGACGGGTCGCACGGCGACCGCGAGTCGGCACCCTCGCACACCGACCGTGCGTGGCGGCAGGTCAGTGTCACGCACCGCGAGTGCCTCGGTGCCACGCGGTGCCCGCACGCTGCCGAGTGCTTCGTCGAACTCGCGCGGGAGGCCGCGTCGACGGCCGACGTCGTGGTCACCAACCATGCGCTCCTCGCCATCGACGCCATCGACGGCGTGCCCATGCTCCCGGAGTACGACGCGGTCGTCGTCGACGAGGCGCACGAACTGGCCGCCCGGGTCACCCAGGCAGCGACCGCCGACCTCGACCCGGCCATCGTCGAACGTGCCGCGCGGCGCGGACGGCCCTACACCGACGGCGAGACCGACGACCTCAGCGACGCGGGCGACGCGCTCGCGGCCGCGCTGGCCGGCGTCCAGCCAGGGCGGATCGACCACGTCGTCGACGAGCTGCACGAGGCGCTGGCGCGCGTGCGCGACGCCGCACGCGCCTGCCTGTCGGCGTTCCCTCGCGAGAAGGCGGAGGTCGAGGGTGATGCCGCACGGCAGCAGGCCAAGGCCGGACTGGAGGAGATCCGCCTGGTCGCCGACCGGATGGCGTCCCTGCGCGAGACCGAGGTGCTGTGGATGTCGGACGCTCGCGGACCGGTGCTGCACGTGGCACCCATCGACGTCTCGGGCAGCCTGCGCGACAAGCTGTTCGAGGAGAAGACCGTCGTCCTCACCAGCGCCACGCTGACCGTCGGCGGCGGGTTCGAGCCCGTGGCCGCGTCTGTCGGCCTGTGGCGCGACGATGCTGACCGGTGGACCGGGCTCGACGTCGGCTCGCCGTTCGACTACCGACGTCAGGGCATCCTCTACGTCGCGAAGCACCTGCCTCCGCCTGGACGCGACGGCATCACCGACGCGCAGCTCGACGAGATCGCCGACCTCCTCGAGGCCGCCGGTGGCCGGACCCTCGGGCTGTTCTCCTCACGTCGCGCCGCGGAGGCCGCGGCCGAGGGCGTCCGCACGCGCCTGCCGGGGCGGGAGATCCTCTGCCAGGGCGATGCGCACCTGTCGGAGCTGACGCGCCGGTTCGCCGCCGAGGAGGAGACCAGCCTGTTCGGCACGTTGTCGCTGTGGCAGGGCATCGACCTGCCGGGCGACACCTGTCGGCTGGTTGTCATCGACCGGGTGCCGTTCCCTCGCCCCGACGACCCGCTGATGAGCGCCCGTCAGCGACTGGTCGAGAAGCGGGGCGGCAACGGGTTCATGAGCGTCGCCGCGTCGCATGCAGCGCTGCTCCTCGCCCAGGGTGCGGGACGGCTGATCCGGCGCACCGACGACCGCGGCGTGGTCGCGATCCTCGACCCACGCATCGTCACCGCCAGGTACGGCAGCTTCCTGGCTGCGTCGCTGCCGCCGCTGTGGCGCACGACCGACCGTGCTGCCGTGCTCGGCGCGCTGCAGCGGCTCGACACCTGAGGGCCCCGAGAGCACGCAGACCCCGCACCTCACGGCGCGGGGTCTGCGGGTCGGGCGACGGCGACCAAAGGACAGGGTTCAGAGACGACGCAGGACCGTCGTGACCTTGCCCAGGATCGTGGCGTGGGTGCCGTCGATGGGGGAGTAGTCGTCGTTGTGCGGGAGCAGCCAGACCTGGCCGTCCTTGCGCTGGAACGTCTTGACAGTGGCCTCGCCGTCGAGCATGGCGGCCACGATCTCGCCGTTCTCGGCGACCGGCTGCTGTCGGACGACCACGTAGTCGCCGTCGCAGATCGCGGCGTCGACCATCGAGTCGCCGCGCACCTCGAGCAGGAACAGCGTGCCGTCACCGACGAGCGTGCGGGGGAGCGGGAAGATCTCCTCGACCTGCTCCTCGGCGAGGATCGGCCCGCCGGCGGCGATCCGCCCGACCATGGGCACGTACGTGGCCTCGGGGCGCTGGTCGCCGAATCCCGTCTCGTCGACGAGGGAGTCGTCGGCCGAGCTGAGCGTCCGTCGGGCCTTGACGACCTCGGGCAGGAAGATCTCGATCGCGCGGGGACGGTTGGGGTCGCGCTTGACGTAGCCGAGGCGCTCCAGCACCCGCAGCTGGTGCGCCACGGACGACGTGCTGGCCAGTCCGACGGCGCCGCCGATCTCACGCATGCTCGGCGGGTAGCCGCGCTGCTCGATCTGGTCGCGCATGAAGTGGAGGATCTTCTGCTGGCGTCCGGTGAGACCGGTCATCTCGTCGACCGGTCCGTCGGGGAGCTCGCGCACGGAGTTGCGTGAGCCCTTCGGGCGGCCGCGGCGCGGGGCCTCGCTGGACGGGTCGACAGCGTCGTCGGCTGGGTCGTCGGCTGGGGTGTCGTCGCTCATGGGGACCACGCTAGACCTCGGGAAGGACGTTTACAAACACATGTTCGACAGCGTGTCGCCGTTCGAACAAGACCCTCCACGGGGCTCCTCGCGGGTGCGCTCGAGCTTGAAAACGGTGGCAGGGACGGGTGTCATCGGTCACGATCGAACATTTCTTCGCATGACTTCTGCCTGGAATCGCAGTGGTGACCGGGCAGAGATCGACATCCTGTTCGACAGGGGGCTGCTTTTGTCGGCACCTTCCCCTACAGTCGTACACGTGTTCGATCGAACATCTGTTCGCCGGATTCGCTGAGCAACCGCCCGCGGAGGACCGACGTTCGAATGACATCGGCAGGCGTTCGATCGACACACCAGACCTCGCACGATCCTCTTCCTTCCCCGGAGGCCCCCATGAGCACCATCTCGATCACCACGTACGACCGTCGCAGCCTGCGTCGTCCCGCCGTTGCCGCTCCTGTCCGGCTGACCCGCCGTGGTCGCCTGGTGCTGGTGCTCGCGGTCATCGCCGCGCTCGCCGTGGGTGCGGTCGTGCTCGGCTCCTCCACGGTCGCCACCGACGAGGCCGGCGCCGTGCCCGCCACGCGCGTCGTCACCGTCCAGGAGGGGCAGACCCTCTGGCAGATCGCCGCCGAGGCCAACCCCGAGGGCGACGTGCGCGACACGGTCGACGACATCATGCGCATGAACTCCCTGCCGAGCGCCGGTGACCTGCAGCTCGGCTCCGACCTGGCGGTCCCGGTCTACCAGTGACCCGGCCGTCCGGCCCCGCGCGTCGGGCACCATGGGGGCATGGCTCCCGGACCTGACGCGCACCCCCTGGTCGTCCACGTCGTCGCAGATGCGACCGACCGCGACGGCGGGCACGTGCTGGAGCGGCTCGAGGAGCGCGGCGCCGAGATCGACTGGCTCGACCGCGACGACCTTCCGCCGCACTGGGACGCCAACGGCGTCGACCTGCTGCTCCTGCTCGGTTCGGAGCGCTCCGCGCACGACCCGCGGTGGGAGTCGGTCGTCGAGCAGGAGTCCGACATGGTCCGCGTCGCCGTCGGCACCGGGACGCCCGTGATGGCGATCTGCTACGGCGCCCAGCTCGCGGCACGAGCCCTCGGCGGCACGTCGTACCGCGGCGACGGAGCCGAGGCCGGCTGGAAGCGCATCGACACGATCGACGAGGTGCTCTGCCCGGAGGGCCCGTGGGCGCAGTTCCACCAGGACGTGCTGGCCCCGCCGCCGACCTCGACCGTCCTCGGCCACTCCTGGTTCGGGCCGCAGTGCTTCGTGGACGAGGCCTTCGGCGGGCGGGTCATCGCCTGGCAGTTCCACCCCGAGGTCACGACGGCGACGTTCGCCCGCTGGGTCGACGAGGACGCCGCGCTCGTGCGCGCGGAGGGCTCGTCGCCGGCCGAGCTCAAGCGCCAGGCGCTCGCCAATGCCGTGCGGAGCCGTCAGGCCGCGCACGACCTCGTCGACGCGGCGCTGGCGTACCTGCGCGTCCGGACCTCCTAGGCGTCCGGGTCAGGACGTCGTGACGTTGAACAGCCAGGCCACGCCGAACTTGTCGTTCAGCAGGCCGAACTCGTCGCCCCATGGCGCGGGCGCCAGCGGCACCACGACCTCGGCGCCGTCGCTGAGCGCGGTGAAGTAGTCGCGTAGGCGCTCGTCGTCGCCCGTGAGCGCGATGTTGATGGCGGTGCCCATCGCGGGGTCGTCGCCACCCGGTGGCGTGTCGGAGGCCATGATGTCCAGCCCGGCGTCGGACACGAGGTGGCCGTGCATGACCAGGTCGGCCCGCTCGGGGTCGTCGCTCATGCCGTAGTCGCCGAAGGTGGCGATCGTCAGCTCGCCTCCGAGGACGGAGTGGTAGAACTCCAGCGCCGCGCGCGACTGGTCGCGGAAGTTGAGGTACGGGTTCAGGCGGATCGTCATGGACCCATCCTGCTCGCTCCTGTTCCGAGATGGAACAGAACGGCTGGATCCGCTGACGAGACGTCCCGCGACACGCGCTCCGGGGCGCCGTGCAGGAGGAGTCGTAGCGCCCTGACCTGCGCAAATGCGACCCCTGCGAATTTGTCGGAGCAGATCGGTTGACTGGCTTGCACGACCTTGTGCCGAGGCGTACCGTAGCCACTACATCTAGTGATTACACCGATGTAGTTCTCCACATCTAGTCCCACAGAGAACGATGAGTTACCCACAGGAATGACGGGGAATCCACCGGGAATCCCCAGATCCGTCCCCAGGTCGGTCGGCCCCGACCGACCCGATCAGCCCACCGAGAGGAGAGCACGATGAACTGTCCCTTCTGCAAGGACGGCGACACCCGCGTGCTCGACTCGCGCGTGGCCGACGACGGCGGCGCCATCCGCCGACGGCGCGTCTGTGGGAACTGCCAGAAGCGGTTCACGACCATCGAGCAGATGCAGCTCACCGTGCTCAAGCGCTCCGGCGCCACCGAGCCGTTCAACCGCGAGAAGGCCGTCGCGGGTGTCCGCAAGGCGTGCAAGGGTCGCCCCGTCTCCGACGACGACCTCGCACGTCTCGGCCAGCAGGTCGAGGACGCGCTGCGCGAGAGCGGGGCGGCGGAGATCGCCGCCGACGAGGTGGGGCTGGCCATCCTCGAGCCGCTCAAGTGTCTCGACGAGGTCGCCTACCTGCGGTTCGCGAGCGTGTACAAGGCGTTCGACTCCGTCGACGACTTCGCGACCGAGATCGCCGAGCTCATGGCTCGCGCGGCCGACGGGGAGCTCGCCGAGCACACGGCCCACCGTGACGAGCCCCGTGAGCACGACAGCACCACGCAGCACCCCTGAACCACTGCTCGTCCCGCGGGACGAGCGGACGCACCACAGCAGCACGGCCTGAGCCTCGGGCCCACCTTTTACACACCCTCAGCGAGACCACAGGAGCAATCTCATGACGGAGACGGTCGACGGATCGACGAGCCGGGCACAGTCCGGGCGCGCGCGTGCACGGAAGGCCAAGGGCCTGTCCATCGAGCGCGTGTACACCACCGAGGGCGTGCACCCCTACGACGCCGTGACGTGGGAGCGTCGCGACGTCGTGCAGACCAACTGGAAGACCGGCGAGACCGTCTTCGAGCAGCGTGGCGTGGAGTTCCCCGACTTCTGGAGCGTGAACGCGTCCACCATCGTCACCACCAAGTACTTCCGTGGTGCCGTCGGCTCGCCCGAGCGTGAGCAGAGCCTGCGCCAGCTGCTCGACCGCGTCGTGCTCACCTACACGAAGGCGGGCAAGGAGCACGGCTACTTCGCCACCGACGCCGACGCCGAGGTCTTCGAGCACGAGCTGACCCACATGCTCCTGCACCAGGTCTTCAGCTTCAACAGCCCCGTCTGGTTCAACGTCGGCACGTCGAGCCCGCAGCAGGTCAGCGCCTGCTTCATCCTCGCCGTCGACGACTCGATGGACTCGATCCTCAACTGGTACCGCGAGGAGGGTCTGATCTTCAAGGGTGGGTCGGGCGCCGGCCTCAACCTCTCGCGCATCCGTTCGTCCAAGGAGCTGCTCCGCTCCTCCGGCGGCACCGCGTCCGGTCCGGTCTCCTTCATGCGCGGCGCCGACGCGTCCGCCGGCACCATCAAGTCCGGCGGCGCCACGCGTCGTGCGGCCAAGATGGTCGTCCTCGACGTCGACCACCCGGACATCGTCGAGTTCGTCGAGACCAAGGAGCGCGAGGAGGAGAAGATCCGCGTGCTCCGCGACGCGGGCTTCGACATGGACCTCGGTGGCGAGGACATCACCAGCGTCCAGTACCAGAACGCCAACAACTCGATCCGCGTCGACGACGCGTTCATGCGTGCCGTCGAGGAGGGCACCTCCTACGGCCTGCGCGCCCGCACGAGCGGCGAGGTCATCGAGGAGATCGACGCGAAGGAGCTGTGGGGCAAGGTCGCGAAGGCCGCGTGGGCCTGCGCCGACCCGGGCATCCAGTACGACTCGACGATCAACGACTGGCACACGACGCCGGAGACGGGCCGCATCACCGCGTCCAACCCGTGCTCGGAGTACATGCACCTCGACAACTCCAGCTGCAACCTCGCCAGCCTGAACCTGCTCAAGTTCCTCTCCGAGGACGGCACGACGTTCGACGTCGAGCGGTTCGTCAAGAGCGTCGAGCTGATCATCACGGCGATGGACATCTCGATCTGCTTCGCCGACTTCCCGACCGAGGCGATCGGCGAGACCACGAAGGCCTACCGTCAGCTCGGCATCGGCTACGCCAACCTCGGCGCGATGCTGATGGCCTCGGGCCTGGCGTACGACTCCGACGGCGGCCGTGCGCTGGCCGCGTCGATCACGTCGCTGATGACCGGCGTGTCCTACCGTCGCTCGGCCGAGCTGGCCGGTGTCGTCGGCGCGTACGACGGCTACCAGCAGAACGCCGCCCCGCACACGCGGGTCATGCGCAAGCACCTCGCCGCCAACGACGACATCCGCACGATGCACTCGATGGACATCGCCGTGCAGCGTGAGGCCACCAAGCAGTGGGCCGACAACCTGAAGATCGGCGAGAAGAACGGCTGGCGCAACGCCCAGGCGTCCGTACTCGCCCCGACCGGCACCATCGGCTTCATGATGGACTGCGACACGACGGGCATCGAGCCCGACTTCTCGCTGGTCAAGTTCAAGAAGCTCGGCGGTGGCGGCTCGATGCAGGTCGTCAACCAGACGGTCCCGGTCGCGCTCAAGAAGCTCGGCTACACGGGCGAGACCATCGAGGCGATCATGGAGTACATCGCCGAGAAGGGTCACGTCGTCGACGCCCCCGGCCTGAAGACCGAGCACTACGAGGTCTTCGACTGCGCCGTCGGTGACCGCGCGATCAAGCCGATGGGCCACGTGCGGATGATGGCAGCGGCCCAGCCGTTCCTGTCCGGCGCGATCTCCAAGACGGTCAACATGCCGGAGACGTCCACGGTCGAGGAGATCGCCGACGTCTACTTCCAGGGTTGGAAGCTCGGCCTGAAGGCGCTCGCCGTCTACCGCGACAACTGCAAGGTCGGCCAGCCGCTGTCCTCGCAGAAGAGCCAGGACGACAAGACGTCGGCCAGCGCGACCGCCGAGGCGACCCCCGAGGTCAAGACGGTCGTCGTCGAGAAGCCGATCCGTCGCCGTCTGCCGAAGTCGCGTCAGTCGATCACGACGTCGTTCAGCGTCGGCGGCGCCGAGGGCTACATGACTTCGGGCGCCCACGAGAACGGCGAGCTGGGCGAGCTGTTCCTGAAGCTCGGCAAGCAGGGCTCGACCCTGGCCGGCGTGATGGACGCCTTCTCGATCGCGGTCTCGATCGGCCTGCAGTACGGCGTGCCGCTGGAGACGTTCGTGCAGAAGTTCACGAACCTCAAGTTCGAGCCGGCGGGTCTGACGGACGACTCCGACGTCCGCATGGCGCAGTCGATCATGGACTACGTCTTCCGCCGTCTGGCGCTGGACTACATCGACTACGAGACGCGGTCGGCGCTGGGCATCCACTCGGCCGAGGAGCGTCAGCGCTACCTCGACACGGGCAGCCACCAGCCGATCAGCAAGGGTTCGACGGCTGCAGAGCTTGTCGAGACCCAGCCGGAGACCCTGAAGGAGGCCGCGACCGCCGAGGCCGCGACCACCGCCGAGGTCCCCGCGGACGTCTCCGCGGAGCAGGCTCAGGCCGACACGGCCAAGCCCGCCCCGAAGGCGGCGCACACGTCGGCCGAGCTCCTCGAGGTCATCACCGGCTCCGCCGTCGACTCGCCCCTGTGCATGACCTGCGGCACCAAGATGCGTCCCGCCGGCTCCTGCCACGTCTGCGAGGGCTGCGGCAGCACCAGCGGCTGCAGCTGACAGTGTTCCGCATTCCTGGCGGGTACCGAGCTATGGGCTCGGTGCCCGCCAGGTCTTGCTTGCAGCCGTTCGGAGGCGGCGAGGCAAAGACGTTCCACGTCAATGCACCACCGAGCGCAGGTTCGGGTGTCAGCCCGTCGCTTGAAAGCGCTCGAAACGAACGGCGAGGCGCTCCGCGTCGGGCCGGTCACCGTGGTTCTTCGGAAGTTTGATGTGACGCCCGTCCATGTGCTGAAGTCCGTACTTCAGCATGGGCCCGTCTACTTCTTCGAGGACCGACGGATTGATCCTGACCTCGAAGTCAGGAGAGACGCCGAGAATGTCACTGTCGTAGGCCGCGTGGTGGATCTTGCACAACGCGAGGCCGTTTTGGACGACCGGTTCGCCGGAGTCCTCCGAATCTCCGATGATGTGCGCTGCGTCCAAGAGCCGGCCGTGGCGCAGAGCGCACACGGCGCACTGGGTTTCGTAGGCGCGGAGTACACGGCCGCGGAACTCGGCTTGGTGCAGGCGCTGCCTCGTGACGCGCGAGATGTAACGGCGTTCGGCTTCCGTCGGGTTGGATGGGTCCGCCAGGAACCGGATGCTCTCATCGAGAGCGAGCAGGAAGTAGCGCTCCTCGATGACGTCAGCTGCCACGTAGACGGGGAAGATCGGAACGTAGATCTTCGGCTCGATCTTCCGCAGGAGGATGATCGGACTACCGAGCTCGTAGGCGCGACGCAGCTTCCTGTTATCGCCGTCGGTCCCGCCTGCGCGGTAGTCGTATCGGAAAAGACTGCCGTCGAGCTCCGCATCTGCATAGGGGCCCGTCGGCGACGACATGACCGTGAGCGTCGCTTCCATCTCTTTCGGGTTCCGGATCCCCCGCGAGTAGTCGATGAGCTTCCAGCTCATATCGGCGACCGGAAGCGCGCTCAATTGCTCTCGGGTCACAGTCCCGGTCTCGGCAGCGGTACGCGCCAATGCGTCCATGATCAGGCGCCGCAGCTCGAGTTCCGCGGATTCTTCGCTCATCGGATGATCATCGCGCAGAGCCGCCGGCGCCGACGCAGAACGTGGGACTTCAGCTATTGGAACGCATGACGTCGCAGCCGCGCGCTGGCACTATGAGCGAAAACCATCGAGCTACCGGAAGGCGCGGGGGAGTCGCAGATGCAGGACAAGATCGAGGCGCACGAGCAACCGTTCCGAAGGATCTTTTCGAGCGACTTCGAGTTCGAGATCCCGGACTATCAGCGGCCGTATCGGTGGGGCAAGGAGCAGGCGCTTCAGCTTCTCGAGGACCTCCAGGAGTGCCTCGAGCGTGGAGACGGCGATGACCCGTACTTCCTCGGCTCGCTGGTACTCGTACGTCGGGAGGGCGCGAAGTACGACGTCATCGACGGGCAGCAGCGCCTGACGACCACGACCATCCTCTTCGCGGTGCTGCGCGATCTCGCTACCGGGAGGTTGAAGGACGATTTGGCAGACCGGGTCCTCGAACCGGGCAGCGAGCTCGACGACATCGAGCCCAGCCCCCGACTGAGACTGAGAGAGCAGGACGCTGTCTTCTTTCGCCAGTACGTGCAGTCGTCGGACCAGATTGAGCTGCTGATCGGTCTCAGCGACAACGCCGCGGAGAGCGAGTCGCAGCGCGCCATCCGGGACAATGCGAGGGCGCTCCGGTCCCGGCTGCTCGACTGGTCGCCCGAGAAGCGCAAATCTCTTGCGACGTTGATGAGCTCGCGTACATATCTGGTTGTCGTCATCACGCCCACCCTGGACAGTGCCTACCGCATCTTCAGCGTAATGAACGCACGAGGCCTGGACCTGACGCCGGCGGACATCTTCAAGTCGACGATCATCGGCGGGCTGTCGCCCGCGGACCGGTCCGGGTACTCGGCGAGGTGGGAAGAATCGGAGGAAGCGCTGGGTAGCGGGAACTTCACCGAGCTCTTCCGCGACATCCGGACGATCGAGTCGGAGGAACGTGCGAAGCGCGAGCTGCTCGAGGAGTTTCCGAAACAGGTCCTGGACTCGTACAAGAACTCTGCCCGAGAGAAGGACTTCGTCGACGACTTGCTCCTCCCGTACGCGCGAGCCTTCGAGCACACGATGGAGCGGGACTTCGGCCCGGGCGACGAGTGGATCCCGGTGAACCGGTGGCTGAAGCGTCTCGCGATGATCGACAACAAGGACTGGCGGCCGTGCGCGTTGTGGGGCCTGGTGCATCACGCCGACGATGCGGCCTTCCTGACGGCCTTCCTCGAGCTTCTGGAACGTCTTGCAGCCAGCATCCTCCTTCGCGAGGCTTACGCGACTCCCCGCATCGGTCGATATCTCGAGCTCCTCAAGCAGCTCAAGCGTGGCGACGGCTTGTCGGCCAAGGCCTTCGAGCTGACTCCCGAGGAGAAGCGGCAATCGCTGGAAGCTTTGAACGGTGAGATCTACCAGATGCAGCCACGACGATCCCGTTACGTCCTGCTGCGTCTCGACGAGCTGGTGGCGCGAGACCCGGGGGTGACCTACAACCACCGAATCATCTCGATCGAGCACGTGCTACCGCAAACGCCGGACGCGGCCAGCCGATGGATGCAGGACTTCACGGAAGAAGAGCGCAAGAAGCACACGCACCGCCTGGGCAATCTCGTGCTGTTGAACCATCGCAAGAACAGTCAGGCGAACAACTACGACTTCGACGTCAAGAAATCCAAGTACTTCACCATGAACGACGGTTCGGCTGTCTTTGCGCTGACGACGCAAGTCGTGAGCGCTCCCATGTGGACTCCCGACATCGTTGAGAAACGCCAGAGGAACCTCGTTGATCTGCTAGCTAGCGAGTGGCGACTGCGCTGATGATCACGCGGCCTGATCCCGACTCCCGATGCAGCGAGAGGCAGCGCCTGACCGCCGAAAGCGCCGGAGCGATTGACGAGGCACGTTTGGTCCGCGTCGACCGCCACTAGCGCGCCAGCGATGTTCCATTGTTCGACGCTCTGGGGTGGAGCTGGCGACAACTTGCAGAGGGGAGGCGCTCCCCACGCCACGGCAGAGGTCGGTCGCCGCCCTCAGGGACTCGACGCTCCAGGACGCGGCTCTGCTGCCGGGGTTCGACGGTGTCGACGCGACTTACGAAGCGGTGGACGAGTCCGAACCCGCCCTTCTGTAGATGTCACGGCTCGAGCCCCTCTGGCGCAAGGCCCTCCTTCGACAACCACCGAAGGCCTGCAGAGAGCGCCTTGGACTTTGCGTGGAGTTCCTTCACAAGTGCGGCGTCCTTGTCCGTCACTCCGCGATGACGGGCCTTCTCCCGCTCCACTTCGCCATGCATCGTCGCGAGGGCCTGCCAGTGGCGCAGATCGACGAGTCTCCCCGAGTCGTCGCGCAGACCGATCTCCCGCTTGGCTCGAGCCAGGGCCAGCTGCCTGATGACTTCTGTTTGGAATTCCGCGAGAGACGACTCCCGTGCAAGCACCCCGGCAGCAGCCGCCATACCTCCCGCCGAGACCAGCGTTCCAGACAGCACGAGCCCTCCGACCATCCCGCCCGGCCCGAAAGCGGCAAGCGCTGTCGTGAGAGCGGCCGCACCTGCGAGCGCGCCACCACCGAGCGCGATGCCCACGCCGGGTATCGCCATGACGGCGATGCCGGCACCGATCAGGCCGACTCGCTTCCAGGTCTCTGAGGGCGCGACCGCGGACCGAGCCGACCGGATGGACTCCGCGATGTGCCTGCCGTGCGAAGTGGACCGTCCGAGCTCGGACCAGATCCGCGGCACCGTCCTCAGAGAGGCATCCTCGGTGTCGATCTCGTACGGCGCGATGAGATTCGAGGTGGCGCAGGTGACGACGGCGGAGAGTTGCTCGGAACGGACCGATTCGGCGTCACCGTTTGCGCCGAAGAACGCCGTGCGCCAGACATCCGAACGCGTGTCGATCAGCGCTGCCGGGATCGACTTGTGGTGGCTTCGCCGTTTGGCGATGAGCATCTCCCGCACCTGGCTCTCGACGTCGATTCGAGCAGCTTGGTATCGGGGACGGACAGATCCCTTGAGCTCGTCCCCCGTCATGGAGCTGAACCTCAGGGCGAACAGCACCTGGAGCTCTGCAGCGTTGGGGCGGGTATCGATCGCGGAGCCACTCGACAGGGGACCGGTATCGGGCTTCTCCAGCGAGTCCGAGAGCGCCGCGCGGACCACGTCGTTCCGCAGGTACTGGTGCACACCGTGGGTGGCCGTTGGAAGCTTGACGACGAGGTCGAGCGCCTCAGGGTGGGCAGCGCCGCTCAGACCACCCACCCCGACGAGGTCGGTCGAGCCGATCATGTTGACCCAGGCGCCGACGCGACCGAATGGGAACTTCTCGCCCAGCAGCTGTGCGCCGTCGAGTGCGCGGAACTTGGGGAGTCCGAGGGGGCTTCCCAACGTCAGCAGGCGCGAGACGTGGATCCTGTCGGGAAGGTGGTTCATCAGATCGATGGCGATCACCGATCCGAGGCTGTGAGCGACGATGACGACCTCGTGCTCGTCCTTCAGGACGGTGATGAGTCGATTGCGGATCGCGATGCGGGAGGGCTCCGACTTCAGGTAGTGCTTGGCATCCGCCACGGCGTTGATGCCGATGTCGCCCCCGAGCGGGAAGCGCAGGACCTGGCGCGGCAGTGACGGCAGAAGGCGCTCCAGCCGAGCGATCTCCCGGAAGTAGGCGGTGCGATGGACCGCAGCGTTCTCGGGATCGTGCCTTGTCTTGTGCTTGATCGGGCGGACGTCAGCCGGGGTCGTGCGCAGCAGGTCGACGTATGACGGTGTGAGCACTCGTGACACAGGCAGATTCGGACCCAGTGCCGCCGACAGATCCTCGTGGAAGTCGCTTCTGAGGTTCCGTTCACCCACGCCGTGCAGGTAGATCACCGAGACCACGATCCGTACCTCGCCTTCGCTTCTACCCTTGTTGCGGCTGGAACCGTGTCGCGGTCGCAGCAGGACGGAACGATAACCCGCGTCGTGCCGACATTCTTCGGTTTCACGTGGCTCGGCTCTTGGGCGTGACGACATCTTGCACACCCGGAAGTTCAGAATGACTCGATCGAGCCATGCTCGCCGGCGAAAATACCACTGGAGTGGCCCTTCCTCCGTCTAGGGTCGTGCACGTGAGCGGGGGAATCGACACGGCAGAGACAGCAGTCCGGACCCCTGGCACCGATGTGCCGGACATCGGTCAGATCGTCACAGTGCGCGGGTCCAACTGGGCGGTCGTCGACGTGCAGCAGCAGGGCCTGGGACGGAGCACCGCCGACGATGCCGCCGCGCAACTCCAGCACGCCGTGACCCTCCAATCCGTGCAGGAGGACCGCCTCGGACACGAACTGCGAGTCGTGTGGGAGCTGGAGCAGGGCAGAAGTGCGCTCGCGCACAGAGGGCTCCCCGAGAAGATCGACGCCGGCAAGTTCGACGACCCGAACCGCCTCGCAGCCTTCATCGACGCTCTGCGGTGGGGTGCGATCACGAGTGCCGACGACGGCACCGTCCAAGCCCCGTTCCGCAGCGGAGCCAACGTCGAGCCCTACCAGCTCACGCCGCTCAAGCGAGCTTTGGCCAGCCCGCGTGCGAATCTCTTGCTGGCCGACGACGTAGGTCTGGGCAAGACCATCGAGGCAGGCCTGGTGATCCAAGAGCTCCTCCTGCGGCACCGCGCGCGCACGGTGATCGTGGTGTGTCCTGCCGGCTTGGTCTTCAAATGGCAGGACGAGATGCAGGAGAAGTTCGGGCTCGACTTCACCGTCGTCAACTCGGACACGATGAAGGCAGTACGCCGATCCCACGGCGTGCACGCGAACCCGTTCACTCTCTTCCCACGGATCATCGTCTCGATGGCCTGGTTGCCGGGACAGCGTGCCCAGCGCCAGTTGCGGGATGCGTTCGCCGGCAGCACCCATCGGTTCGCCTTCGACATCCTCGTCGTCGATGAGGCACACCACGTTGCCCCGAGCAGTCCCGTGCGCGCAGACAAGGTAGGGCAGGAGCGTCGCGGCTACGCGGTCGATTCGCAGCGCACCCGCGCCGTCCGCGAGATCGCAGAGCGCTCAGAACACCGACTCTTCCTCAGCGCCACCCCGCACAACGGATACACGGAGTCCTTCACGGCTCTGCTCGAGATGATCGATCCGCAGCGTTTCGTCCGTGGCAACAAGATCGACCCGGCTGCCCTTGAGGAGGTCGCTGTCCGCCGCCTCAAACGAGACCTCAAAATGGCGAAGGGCTTTGTCGATCGCAAGGTCAGGCAGCTGCCCTACACTTCGGCCGCTGATGAGTCGACGGCATACGACCGACTGCTCGCCTTCACCCAGCGTCGGGACAAGTCGGTCGCGGCAGGCGGCGGGAACAGGTCGGCCCGCGACATGGCGACGCTGCTGCTGAAGAAGCGCTTCTTCTCCTCACCGGTGGCGTTCGCCGAGCTGGACGCCCTCCGCGAAGCAAAGAACTCGCTGCCGCCGCTCACGGACGCTGACATCGAGGACCTCGACTGGTTCAGCGACTGGGGTCACCGCTTCGAAGGCCGACCCGACTCCCGTCTCAAAGCACTGCTCACCTACATCGAGGGCACCCTTCGTTCGCACGGCGACTGGAACAACGAGCGCCTGGTGGTCTTCACCGAGTACGTCGACACTCTCCGCTGGATCCGTGACATCCTCCGCCAACATGGTTTCGAAGACGAGCGCATCGAGATCATCGAAGGCAGCACAGATGCTGAGACCCGTGAACTCATCCGCGCTCGATTCAACGAGAGCCCGACCAAGACCCCCGTCCGGATCCTCTTGGCGACCGATGCAGCAGGAGAGGGGATCGACCTCCAGAACCACTGCCACCGACTTGTCAACTTCGACATCCCCTTCAACCCGAACCGCCTCGAGCAGCGGATCGGCCGCGTAGACCGGTATGGGCAGACCAAAGCCCCTGACATTCGCCACTTCGCGCCGGTCATCGGAGGCGACACGGCCCTCAGCAAGGACGTCGATCTGCTCGCGCGAGTCGCGCTCAAGATCGACCAGATCATGCGAGACCTGGGCTCGGCGAATGAGATCATCGCCCCCGATCTGCAGCGGCAGTTCGGCGGCCATGTGATCAAGAGCCGTCGAGCCCAGGCGGAGAAGGACCCGATCGCCGGCATGATGAGCGGCGAGAAGGTGCTCAACGCCGAGTTGGCCCGCCTGGAGCAGAACCTCGCCGAGAGTCGTGAGCGGCTTCACCTGCGCCCCGAGAACCTCCAGCGCGTCGTCGAGACTGCGTTCGAGCTCAACCACCTCCCGCCGCTCAAACTGGTCGGTTCTGAAGACACCGACGTGCCCGTGTTCCAGCTGCCGAACCTCGACAACTCCTGGGAGCAGGTCACGCGAGGCCTCTACGCACGGCTCGATCAGAATAAGCCCCGGCCGATCGCGTTCGATCCCAAAGTGCTGACCCAGGACGCGAACGTTGTCTACATGCACCTCGGATCGCCGCTCCTCCAGCGCGCCACTCGACGGCTCCGCTCAGCGCTGTGGGGCGGTGACCGCTCATTGGAGCGGGTTACCGCGACGGTCGTCCCGGGGCTCGAGGAGTCGTACGCCGTCGCGGTCACCCGACTCGTTCTGGTCGGTCGCGCCGGCCTGCGTCTGCATGAGGAGGTGTTCCTAGCAGGCACGCGGCTCGCCCGCCGACAAGCGGTGGGCGAACAGCGTGCGGAGGAGCTCTTGGAGTCGGCACTCGACCACGCAGATCTCGAGACTGTTCCGGCGCATATCGCGGCGCAGATCGCGGCCGCCTGGAACACCGCTGGAGACCAAGGACTCCGTGCCCGCGTCCAGCAGGCGGTCGAGGACCGCGCCCAGCGGCGCCGGAGGGAGGTCGAAGGCCACCTCGCCGAACGCAAGGCAACAGACCGGTCCCGCGTGAACGAGATTTTCGACCGGTTCGAGCAGACCCTGCGTGACGCGCTCCGGGAGGCGGAAGCGCTCGAAGGCGATCCCCAGCTCGGCCTCTTCGACGACGAGCGTCGCCAGAGTGAACGCGACCTTCGAGAGATCCGGCGGCGCATCGACGCGCTGGACGAGGAACGGGAGCGCGAACTCGCTGCCGTCGAGGCCCGCTACGACGACATCCGCACCTGGGAGTTCCCCGCAGCAGTGATCTTCGCCCTCGCCGCGCGCGACTTGGAGAACGGATTGGCGATTCGATGAGGCAGCGCACGAGCAAGAGCTCCGACGTCCACAGCGACTGGCTCGCCCAGGTCGACGTCGACGGGCCGTTCCTCGCCTACCCCGTGCTCAAGGACATGTGGCCGAACGGGGTGGATCGCCTTGGAGACACCGACGACCGCCTGGTCACGTTCAAGCAGGCCTACGCTCAGTGGCAGCGGTCCTTCGATCGGTACGTCGAGCAACCCAAGACTCCGGAGTCGAAGAGCACCTACGACTCGGTTCGCCGCGCCTGGATCGACGTGGTGCTCGACGACATCGCCGAGTGGGACGAGTTGCGCACGGAATCGGACGTGACGGTTCGATCACCTGGCGAGCAGATCACAGTAACAGCGACTGGCGCGCTTGAGGGCCGGGACGGCAACCCCGCGGCACTACTCCTGATCTGCGAGCCGACGTCCGGGCTGCGCGACGCCGGCCTCGACGGATGGGCAGCCAACGACATCGACCGTCTCGCGATCTTGCTGCGAAAGGCAGAGGTCGAGGTCGGCATCGTCACCGATGGCCAGTGGTGGGCGTTGGTCTGGGCGAAGGAAGGCAAGCCGACCGGTTCGGGCATGGTGAACGCGATGACATGGGCCGAGGAGCCCTTGCTGCGCGACGCCTTCTTCACCTTGATCAACCAGCGGCGCTTTCGCGCCACCGACGCCGAACAGCGCCTGACCCGACTCTTCGAGCGGAGTGAGCTTGAGGCGGAGGAGATCACCGAGGCTCTGGGCACCCAGGTCCGCCGCTCCGTAGAACTGTTGGTCCAGGCTTTCTCCGAGGCTCGGCTCAAGGCAGCTAAGGCCGGTGACCCTGATCCGCTCACCGAGAAGCCCGACGACATCTATCAAGCCGCCGTCACGGTGATGATGCGCATCGTGTTCCTACTCTTCGCCGAGGAACGCGACATGCTCCCAACCGAGCAGCTCTATTGGGACTCCTACGCCATCAGAGACCTCCTCGACGACCTCTGTGCCCAGGCCGCAGGCGGAGAGGAGCACCTCGACGAGACCTTCGATGCGTGGCACCGACTCCTTGCCGTCAGCCAAGCGCTGCACGGGGGAGTCAACTACGACGAGATGCGCATGCCCGCCTACGGTGGCTCGCTCCTGGACCCGGAGCGCTTCCCATGGCTGCACGCCACTGACGCCCACGGGCTCCGCCTCAAGGTCTCCGACCGCGTCATGCTGCACGTGCTCAAGTCCGTCCAGACCGTCATCGCCAAGGGCGAACGACGCCGGATCTCCTTCCGCGAGATCGACGTCGAGCAGATCGGTTACATCTACGAGGGCCTCCTCGGGTACTCCTGTGCCGAGGTGACTGACGACATCATCCTCGGTCTCGTCGGCAAGGACGGTGCAGAGCCGGAGATTCCGCTCAGCACCATCAACGACCTCTACGACGAGCACGATGGTGACTCCAAGAAGCTCGCCACTGCCTTGGCTGCCTGGGTCAAGGAGCAGCAGCCAGCCGCAACCGGCAAGACCGCCACAGCGTTGGCCAAGCTCGTCGAGAAGGAGCCGACCGGCGAGGAGCGCGCTGAGCTAGTGCGGCTACTGACGCCAGTGGCCGACGGGGACACCGATCTGCTGGACACCTTGGTGAGCTGGGGCAACCTGATCCGCCGCGACCTGCGCAACATCCCACTCGTCTTCCCGCGCGGCGGCCTCGTCGTGATCGAGACGCCGTCAAGGAAGAACGCAGGAGCGCACTACACGCCGCGCTCGCTGGCGGAAGAGGTCGTCCTCCATGCGCTGCGGCCCCTCGTCTACGAGCCGGGACCGTTGCAGACCAACGACGAGGCCAAATGGCGACTTAAGACGTCGTCGGCGATCCTCGACCTCAAGGTCGCCGACATCGCCGCTGGCTCCGGCGCATTCTTGGTAGCCGCGGCGCGATACCTCTCGGAACGTCTCATCGAGGCGTGGATCGCTGAAGGCATGCTCGACGAGGCTGCTTCGGCAGACGCAGAGGAACTCGGCCGCCGCGCGATGAGAGAGGTGATCGCCCGCTGTCTCTACGGCGCCGACATCAACCCGATGGCGGTCGAGATGTGCAAACTCTCGCTGTGGTTGATCTCCATGGACAAGACCAAGCCCTTCTCCTTCGTGGACGACAAGATCTTCTGCGGCAACTCACTGCTTGGCCTGACCTCTCTCGACCAGCTGCGCTACCTCCACGTCGCCCCAACACCGTCGACGATGCAGCAGCAACTCCTGGTCGACATTGATGCCAAGATCGCTACGGCCAACCAGGTGCGGCACGACCTAGCCAGCCCGGTCGACCAGATGGACCCGATGCGCTCGTCTCGTGCAAAAGCACGGCTGCTGGGGCAGTTTCACCAGCTGACGGCCGATCTGCGACTAGTTGCAGACGGCATCGTCGCCGCTGGTTTGCCGCTTGGCGGAAAGTTGGGAAGACAGCTTGACGACTCGTTCACGACACTGTCGTGGAACCTCCAGCAGGCTTTCCCTCCCGACGGGTCCTCTGGTGACCGAACGAGACTGCTAGAGCGAGTATCTTCAGGGCTCAGGCCGGCCGTGGAGACTGACTATGAGCGGTGGGAGCCCCTCCATTGGGTGCTGGAGGCGCCAGACGTAATGGTCGAGTACGGGGGGTTCGATGCTGTTATCGGGAACCCGCCATTCCTGGGTGGCAAGAAGATCACTGGGGCGATGGGCGTTCCGATGCGTGAATGGTTCGTGCACCAGCTCGCCGGTGGTGTCACTGGCAACGCGGATCTTGTTTCCTACTTCATTCTGCGTGCTTCCGGACTGCTCACATCCGCCGGGGTCCTCGGACTCATCGCTACTAACTCAGTAGCGCAGGGAGACTCGCGGAAGGTCGGTCTTGACCAACTGGTGGCGCGCGAGTTCCAGATCTTCAGGGCAGTGCAGAGCAAGCCGTGGCCATCCGAAAGTGCAAGTCTGGAGTACGCGGCGATCTGGGGTACCTATGGCGATGTGTCGCCACACGCTGAGCGAGTTGCCGATGGCGTTGCGGTGCCCCACATCTCAGCCCTGCTTGAGGGTTCAGCGGGGGTGGAGTCGATGCCGCGGAAACTGGTTGCGCAGACTGGTGTCGCATATCAGGGTTGCGTGATCGTCGGCAAGGGATTCATCGTTGACCTTGAAACCGCACGCGCATGGACCGACCAAGACGCAGGTGTTGCTGCGGTTGTCCGGCCCTTCCTGACGGGCGACGACATCAGCTCTCGTCCCGACTTGTCCGCCTCTCGGGCGGTGATCGACTTCAACGACCGAAGTGAAGAGCAAGCTCGGGCGTTTGGTGTGCCGTTCGCACGTGTTGAGGAGTTGGTGAGGCCGGAGCGCGCCAAGGTCAACCGGAAAGCGCACCGTGAGCGATGGTGGCAGTTCGGTGACAAACGACCAGCGCTGAGGCAGGCCATTGCAGGCATGCAAACAGTCTTGGTAATCGCCAGGACGAGCAGTAACGTAATGCCGGTTCGAGTCTCGGCAGACGTGGTTTTCGGCGACTCGTTGAACGTTTTTGCAACCGACAGCTACGCGGACCAGGCTGCGCTCTCGTCGTCACTCCATCAGCTCTGGGCGATCACTTACGGCGGGACTTTGGAGACAAGGATTCGCTACGTGCCGTCCGATGTATTCGAGACATTTCCCGCGCCATGTGCTACTGAGCGGCTGATGGCCGTCGGCGCGGAGTTCGAAAAGCGCCGGCGCGAGATGATGATCCGTCGCGAACTTTCGCTCACCGCTCTCTACAACCTAGTCCATTCTCCATCGGTCCAGGGCGACGCGGATGTCGATCTGCTTCGTGACATGCATGTCCAGCTTGATCTGGCAACGCTGGCGGCCTACGGGTGGGACGATGTCTCGCCGAATCCTGGCTTCCATACGTACCGTCAGTTGCAGCGCTGGACGGTTTCTCCAGATTCACGCGCGGAAATCCTTGGGCGCTTGCTCGGGTTGAACCATGAACGCGCGCGCGCCGAGGGCCAAGACGTGCCCGGCCGCAGTTCATCGAGTGGACAGGACACACTTTTCGCATGACCGTCAGCGCATCCACCACAGTGCGGTCCGACCTCGTGGCGCTCATCGAACAGGAGCTTCTTGGTCCGCGGAACGGCCCCGAGGAGGAGATCAAGGGGACTCCGCGTGCGGCGTACATGGTCGGTGCTCTCGCGCCGGTCACTATCGACCCGACGCTGGCGGTTGCGGCCGGTCGTGACGAAGGCGCGGATCCCGCCGAATCGGGGCTGGCCGTTACTGACTTGGATCTGATCACCAACGGCCAGTCGGGCGTGCCGGTTCCCACGGATGAGGATCCGGCCGAAGAGGACGAGGAGCGAGATGAGGGCGCGAAGGGCGCGTTGACGCACCCCTCGTCGATGGGGCTCCGATTCCAGGTCCCACGCGAATGCGGAGTCCTCAGTGTGACTGGGTCGTGGGGCCGGTATGGGTCGTTCCGTCAGGAGAACGAGGATGGTCGCAAGGTTCAGTTCTCCCGACGGATCCCGTTCGAGCGCACCGTTGAGATCGATGTACGCGACCACGCGGAGCACGTCGTACTCCCGCCGATGACCCTCGACTCAGATGTCACGCTTCGCGTCGAGCTCTACCCACGCGCCGATCGCACGATCGTCGAGCTTGCGCTCTCGAACGACCGGGTGACGGCACTGGACGCGCCGCCGGGGGACTGGCTCTTCCAAACCAAGCTGAAGGTCGAGGCCAACAGTGGCGACGCGGTGTTCCTCCCGACGCGGGACGTCCTTGCCGACGGCTATGACGAGGTCGACCCCGAGCGTCAGCGGCTCGACCTGCAGTATCGGCATCGCCTGGAGTTCGCGATCGGCCGCACCGCATCGGTGAACTGGGCCGAAGGATTCGATGCCGACGGTGAGTCCCTGCGCCGTGCCACGTCTGTCCAAACGACGTGGCTGCCCACAGCGGACGTTGCACAGACCGTTGCGGGCAGTGCCGGGAAGGCCGAGACGGCTATGCGGGTTCTCATGGAGCTTGATCTGGCCAGCGTGGATGAGGCGTTCATGCCGCTCATCGACGGCTACCGAGAATGGCTCGACAAACAGTCTGCGCTCGCTGAGCACTTGCCCAGCCACCTGACCGAGATCGCTGATGAAGCGATTGCGGAGGCGGGTTTGGTCGTCACCCGGCTCGAGTCTGGGCTTGAGCTTCTCAAGACGAACTCTCAAGCGCTCGAGGCGTTCCGCTTCATGAATCGCACGATGCGTGACCAGCGGATGCGTTACCAGGTCGCCGCCAAGCGCTCGGAGCGGGCGACGTTGACGATCGAGGACGCCGTCGCCGAAGTGGAGAAGGCTGGCGACGCCGCAGCGTCGTGGCGTCCGTTCCAGCTCGCGTTCATCCTGCTCCAATTGCCGGCGCTCACCGATCCGACCGATGGCTTCCGCAGCGGTCCCGCCGCCAACGTGGAGCTGTTGTTCTTCCCAACCGGTGGCGGCAAGACCGAGGCGTACCTCGGCCTTGCGGCCTTCGCCTTCGCGATCCGCCGCCTTCAGGGCGTCGTCGAGACCGACGACGGACCACTGGATGGTGGCGACGGCGTCGCGGTCCTCATGCGCTACACGCTCCGGCTTCTCACCTCCCAACAGTTCCAACGTGCGGCGGCGCTCGTCTGCGCAGCGGAGCTGATGCGTCAGGCCGATCCGGCCACATGGGGGGAACGCCCGTTCAGCATCGGCTTGTGGGTGGGCTCAGCGGTCAGTCCCAAGCGCTACACCGACGCGAAGCAGCAGGTCGAGACCGCTCGGCAGGACACCGGCAAGACGCATGGGCTGACGGTGCTCCAACTTCAGCGCTGTCCATGGTGCGGATCCAAGATCGACCCGAAGCGCGACCTGCGCACCGTCGGAGCCACCGAGCGGATCGAGGTTCGCTGTGGTGACCGCAAGGGTCACTGCCCGTTCTCGCTCGACGGTGACGCCGGGCCTCTGCCGATCACGACAGTCGACGACGAGCTCTACCGAAACCCGCCCTCGTTCCTCCTCGCGACCGTGGACAAGTTCGCCCGGCTCGCCCGCGAGGGTGAAGCAGCCAGCCTCTTCGGCTACGTCTCTGAATACTGCCCTCGCCACGGGTACCGGCACCCGGACTCACGCGGAAGCTGCACGGGCAAGTCCCACAACCACAAGGACGAGGGCGGCAGGGCCTACCCGCCTGTCCAGGTCGCGAAGGTGGGCCGCCTGCGGCCGCCGGATCTGATCATCCAAGACGAGCTGCACCTCATCACGGGTGCGCTCGGCACGGCCGTCGGCGTCTTCGAGAACGCCGTCGACGTCCTCTCCTCCTACGAGCGGGACGGCACGACCGTTCGCCCCCTCGTGGTTGCATCCACGGCGACAGTGCGCAACGCCCTCAACCAGGTCACCGCGCTCTACGGTCGGGGAGTCGCGGTGTTCCCGCCACAGGTGCTCGACGTTCGCGACACATTCTTCTCCAAGGAGAAGGCGGTGTCGGACGAGGATCCTGGGCGCAAGTACCTCGGCGTGTGTGCCCACGGCATCCGGCTGACGCTGGCCGAGATCCGTATGTCCGAGGTGCTTCTCCTCGCCGGCCAGAAGCTTCTCGATCAACACGGCGATGCGGCGGACCCGTACATGACGACGGTCGGCTACTTCTCCGCGACCCGTGAGCTGGCAGGTATGCGGCGCTACCTCGATGACGACGTCACCACCCGCGTCGCCGGCAACACCGAACCGTTCCCTCGCCGTACGACCGACTGGACCCGGCTGTCGATCGGTGAGCTCACCGCACGGATCTCGGCAGAGGAGATCGCCAAGACGCTCGACCACCTCGCGGTGCCCTTCGGCGACCGCTGGACCACTCGCGGAAAGGCCGCCTACGGCAAGGCATACCAAGCAGCGATCGAGGCCAAGCAGGCACCACCGAAGTCCCCGCCGCGCCCCTACGACGTCGTACTCGCGACATCGATGCTCCAGGTCGGGGTCGACGTTCCACGGCTTGGCCTGATGCTGGTCGTGGGGCAACCGAAGAACACCGCCGAATACATCCAGGCGTCCTCTCGCGTCGGCCGCGATGCCCGCAAGCCTGGCCTCGTGGTGTCGTTGGCGAACTGGTCGCGCCCTCGCGACATGTCCCACTTCGAGTCGTTCCGGCACTACCACGACACGTTCTACGCCCAGGTCGAAGCCTTGAGCGTCACGCCGTTCTCGGACACCGCCATGGAGCGCGGATTGATGGGCATGCTGGTCAGCGCGATACGGGTTGCGGACGAAGGACAGCCCGCGTCACTGTCGCCGGCGGATGGTGCCGGTGAGGTCCTCAGCAAGCTTCCCGCAGCCCAGAAGCTCATCGATAGGTTGATCGCACGCGCAGCGCCCGCGGCACCTGATTCACAGACGCTCGAGCGGATGCGCCAGAAGCTGCTCCAACGCGTTGACCGGTGGTACGACAAGGCCAAGGAGTACGGCGGTGCGCTCGTCTACGAGCGTCCGCGGAAGGGCCATGTCGAGTGGCCGCTTCTGATCAGCCCTGAGACGACCGTGCCGACACCGGCCGATCGCGTGTTCGTCGTAGCCAACTCCATGCGCGAGGTGCAGCCGGAGTTCAACCTCTTGGTCAGCCCCGCCCCAGCCAATCTCGCGTTCAAAGAGCCGGCCACAGCTCCAGACTGGGACTTCCCGAAGGGAGATGACGCATGAGCGAGACATCTCTTGACGCCGACGCCTCCGATCAGGGTCTTGCGCCCGTGACGATCGGTCTCGCCGAACTTGATCCCATCGCCGACGTCGAGGCCAAGGTCACCAAGAACCGAAGCAAGGTCGGCTCCGTCCGACCGTCTGCCCTGCTCTACACCTCGGGCGTCGGAGCCACTGTCGATCTGCCCCACCTGTCCGTGCCTCGATCTGGTCCAGGCATACCTCGGCGACCAGGTCACCCAGCTGCGCAAGGCGCCCTGGGCGCCCGAAGCGCCAGGCGGGTTCGGTGACGAGGCGATCGACCTCGGGATCCCGGCGCGCATCTTCCCGCAGTGGCTTCGCTGCACCGGGTGCAACCTGCTCGCGCCGGTGAGCCACCCGATCTTCGAGTTCAAGAACGTTCTTAAGTACCGACCCGACCAGGCGACGTTCGTCCACAAGGACTGCAAGGGCTGGAGCCCCGGCACAAGCAAATCGAAGACAAGGAAGGGACGTGAGCAGGCCGCAGTGCCTGCGCGCTACCTGATCGCTTGCATCAACGGGCACCTCGACGAGTTCCCGTACGCCGCCTGGGTCCACCGTGGTGGCTCCTGCCCGAACGCCAAGGTCCCGCAACTCCGGATGCGGGAGTGGAAGAGCAACCTCGGCCCGGATGTTCAGATCATCTGTCTGTCTTGCGATGCTCGGCGCGGGATGCTGGAGGCCACTGGGCCCAAGGCAGCAGACAAGTTGCCTCGGTGTCGCGGCCGGCATCCACATCTCGACGCGTTCTACCAGTGCGACCAGCCGGGCAAGCTGATGATGCTTGGTGCGGCCAACCAGTGGTTCGCCTCCACGGTCGGTCTTCTCGCGCTTCCTCGCGAGGAGGTGGCCACCGTGGCCGATCTGCTCCCAATTCTCCAATCGCTGCCGCCAGAGGTACTCGCCGCGGCAACCGGGAAGGACGCGCTCGCTGGATTCCGCGGATGGGCTGGCAGCGTCACGCAGAGCGACCTGTTCGGGAACGCCACCGACGACGTCCTGTGGGAAGCGATTCAGGCGCTCAAGGGCGCTGGTGCCCCGCCTCCGACGGCCGCGGCGAGCACTGACCCGACCGACATCTTGATTCCGGAATGGCTGGTACTCACCGATGAGGAGAAGTACACGAAGCACTCGGGTGCTGCGGACTTCCGCGCCGTCCGCCGGAATGTCCCCGCCTCCCTGAAGCCCGTCGTCCGGGAGGTCGTTGCGGTCGAGAAGCTCAAGAAGGTCAATGCCTTCCTCGGATTCACTCGGATCGACGCCCTCGACCGCATCGAGGACAGCAGGAGCCGCGTCGCACCCCTGGGCCGCGACGGCCGACCTACATGGGTCCCAGCAACCGAGGACCGTGGAGAGGGCTTCTTCATGCAATTCGACGAAGCAGCAGTCGTCGCCTGGGAAGAGCGAATTCTCGACCTCGACATCTGGGAAACCTACCGACGCGCCCACGAGCTCAACTTCAAGCGACGGACCAGCAAGACGGCAGACAGCATCGATCCCGACAGCCGATTCCCCGCGCCGCGGTACTGGGCCCTCCACACCCTGTCCCACCTGCTTATCCGCGAGGCGGCCATGTCGAGTGGCTACGGATCGGCCAGTCTCACCGAGCGCATCTATGCATGGCGCGAGGACGGCGAGCGGCCAGCTGCTGCGGGACTGCTCATCAGCACAACCGCGTCCGACAGCGAAGGGACACTGGGCGGGTTGGTCGACTTGTCGAGGCCCGAGCGGCTCGGCCCCCTCGTCCACGATGCCGTCCGGCGGGGAGGGCGGTGCTCCAGTGACCCGGTCTGTTCCCACCGACGCCCCCGAGGCAAGGAGGATTTCCTCCACGGCGCGGCATGCCACTTCTGTCTGTTCGTCAGCGAGACCAGCTGCGAGCGGATCAACCGCTTCCTCGACCGACGCATGCTACTCGACCTCCTGGTCGATCCAGACATCGCCACACCCTCGCTGTTGCAGCCGATCCTTGGAGCCTGAGCCGTGTCGCCTGTCGCCCGGTTGGGCGAGATGCTGGCGCCCGCCGAGGCTCAAGCCATCGCGGCCACCCTGCGTCAGCAGGGCCTCCCGCACCTCGCGGCTCAGCGTGCCTTCGCGGTGAACCGACGCGAGGTCAAGTTGCTGCTCGTGGCACTGATCAAGGAGGCCGGGGGCGCCGAACTAGCAGCAGCTGTCCTTGACGGGATCGCCGCCGTTCCCCGCAGACCGGGCCCCGAACCGGTATGGACCGCCCCGACCGTGCCGGGATTGGGGGGCCGAACGACGCTCGCCGTCGCCGATCTGATCAACAGGGCGACGGCGACCGTGTACGCTGCGACCTACTCGGCCGGCGCAGGATCGGACTATGTCCAGGCTTTAGCACACGCCATCGATCGCGGGGTCGCCGTCACCGTCATCGTCGACCGAGGGATGCAGGAGACGAACGGTGGGGCGGTTCCCAAAGCGCTCCGCGGCGCGAGAGTCTGGGCCTACGCGCCCGCGGCCGAGGGGGAGTGGATGCCACGTCAACATGCGAAGCTCGTGGTGGTCGACCGAACCGCAGCGCTCGTTACTAGCGCCAACTTCTCGAACGCCGCTGCCAAGCTCAACCTCGAGTGCGGGCTCCTCAGTCACGACGTGAACGTAGCCGAGAGCGTCGTGCAACAGCTGGAGACGCTTCATGACCACGGTGCGCTCGTCGACTACTGACGACCCGCGTTCGGACCGGGGGGACGCATGCTCGAGGATGTAGGCATGCGTTCGGTGGGCCTCTTCGCCGGTATCGGCGGTTTCGAACTCGGTCTGCAGCGTGCCGGGATCGTTCCAGACTTGCTCTGCGAGTACTGGACGCCCGCGTCTGAGATCCTGAGGGCGCGATTCGACGCCGATGTCGTGGGCGACATCCGTGAACTTCGTTCTATCCCGAAGGTCGACGTCGTCACGGCAGGGTTTCCTTGCACTGATCTGAGCCAGGTTGGACGCACAGCCGGAATCGAAGGTTCTGAGTCCGGGCTGGTGAGGGAAGCGTTCCGACTCATCGAGAATGCGGCGTCGACGTGGGTGGTGCTCGAGAACGTCCCGAACATGTTGAGCCTTCGCGGCGGTTCTGCGATGACGTACATCGCTGACTGGTTTGAGGAGCGCGGCTGGAACTGGGCCTACCGGACCGTCGACTCGCAACACTTCGGACTTCGGCAGCGACGACGCCGGGTGTTCCTCGTCGCTTCGCGAAGCGAAGATCCGCGAGCTGTGCTTTTCGCTGAGGATGCCGGTCCCACCACTGCTCGAGCCAACCACTCCGCTTATGGCTTCTCCTGGACGGAGGGCAACCGTGGTGTCGGCTGGGGTGACGGAGTCACCCCGACCCTCAAGGGGGGATCGAAGGTCGGCATCGCCTCACCCCCGGCGATCTGGCGTATCGACGGCGAACCCGGCCGTGCGATCATTCGCCCCAGCGTCCGCGCGGGGGAGAGGCTGCAGGGCTTCCGGGCAGGTTGGACGGAAGGTTCGAAGGACGGTGTGCGATGGAAGATGGTCGGCAACGCCGTCTCGGTACCTGTTGCGGCATGGATCGGGCGAGGCCTGACCTCGCCCGGCGATCCGCTGGACGTCGACAGACGAGCCCTCCGTCCGGGCGATCGGTGGCCGTCTGCAGCCGCGTCGATCGGCGGCGTCCGGGAAAGCTGGAGTCTGAGCGATCGGCCCATTCACGCAAAGCCGCCGTCGACACTGTCAGGGCTCATCGACCGACACGGCGGGACGCCCTTGTCCTTTGGAGCCACCAAAGGGTTCTACAGCCGTCTGCATGCAAGCTCGCTCCGAGTCCGCGATGATTTCGAGACGGCGCTCGTCGACCACCTCGAATCCTTCCAGTGCTGACGGCGCTGCGTCGATCGCGACGAGCGCAAGATCGGGGGGCGTGAGTTGACGGACTCGTGGGCCTCTTCCCCGGCTGTACGCCAATCGATGCAAGGCAATCGCGGTCGAGACACGAAGCCTGAGATCGCTGTGCGACGCCGCGTGCACGCGGCGGGCCTTCGTTACCGCGTTGACTTCAGGCCTCTTCCGAGGTTGAACCGCCGAGCGGACCTCGTCTTCACCCGCCGCCGCATCGCGGTGTTCATCGATGGTTGCTTCTGGCACGGATGTCCCGAGCATCACACGATCGCCAAGTCGAATCGATCGTTCTGGGCGGAGAAAGCCAGGCGCAACCGCGAGCGTGATCGTGAGACCGATCAGATTCTTCGCAGCGAGAGCTGCTGTGTCCTTCGGTTCTGGGAGCACGAGAACCCGGCAGAGGTTGCATCACAAATCGTCGAGGTGGTCCGGTCTGCGTCGGAGTGAAGTTCTGGCGCCATCACTCAGGCGGCATGGGCCGTTCCAGTGAGGTGCCGCCGACGATCAAGTTTCTGGAGAAGACGAAGGAAGCACTGACGGGTCGGAGAACAACCTGCGCCTCGCGAACGACAGGCGCAGGACATCTTGATGAAGCGGTCGACGAGGAAGAACCCCACGATGGCAGCCAAGTTCGCAGAGCTCGCGCAGGGTTCCGCCGACGAGCCTGGCCTTCTCTGACTCGAGACTCCGAGGGTGCCGGGCGTGCTCGACGGCGCCTGCTGGGTCGGTGCGCCGCACCGACCCAGCAGGCTTCGTGCCGTCACCGACGCGACGACGCCGGTGCGCGGTGGCCGAGCCCTCAGACGACCGCGCGGACGATCTCGTCCGCACCGACGACGACGCGTCCTGCCTCCTGCGCACGGCGGAGCGCTGCGAGCACGGGCGTCGTGAGGGCGTCGGTGCGCCGCCGCCATCCGAAGAGCAGCAGCGTCTCCTTGAGCAGCTCGTCCTCGGTCATGCCGTGGGCGTCACGGCACAGGGCGACGATGGCGTTGACGATCTCGGTGGGGTGGATGTCGGCGATGGGTCGCGGGTCGTCGAGCGTCGCCGTCCGGAAGGTGGTCCACGACGCGCGGTCGACGCCCATCGGCCACACGAAGCCCTCGTCGTCGCGCATCTCCCGCGGGATGCAGCGCACGATGGCCTCGATCCTCGCCGCGTTGAGCCGTGTCAGGTCGAAGGCGCCCGCGGCCAGGCGAGCCGCTCGCTCGGACGACACCGGCCCTTCTTGCTCGGCGATCCCGCGGAGCACCTGTGCGACCTTCTGTGCGGCCTGGTGGCCAGGGAGTGCGTCGAGCGTGGACCTGGGGCCGGCCTTGCGCGGCGCCCATGGACGGAAGGGTTCGGCGCCGGGAAGCTGCTGGTCGCCCAGGAAGCTCGACGGAGTCGCCGAGGCGAACGTGTGCGACGCCGGACTCGGATCTGTCACGACGCTCGCGGCTG
The DNA here is from genome assembly GCF_001626145.1 of Aeromicrobium sp. REDSEA-S32_B7. Taxonomy (NCBI): domain Bacteria; kingdom Bacillati; phylum Actinomycetota; class Actinomycetes; order Propionibacteriales; family Nocardioidaceae; genus Aeromicrobium; species Aeromicrobium sp. REDSEA-S32_B7. Next base: position 15,256 of record NZ_LUNF01000304.1, on the reverse strand, counting down.
CCGATACTGCAGGCTCAGACCGCTGCGGGACGCCCTGCTGCGGATGGTCCTGCTCGACGTCGGCAGACGTCGAGGGCGCCGGCTGCGAGACATCGGGGACGCGCCGCGGGGCGGTGCGCGCCGTGTCGACCTCGTTGACGAGCCTGCGCACCACCGACCCCCGGTCCTCCAGCCACTCGGGCATCCAGACCCGCTGCACCGACCGCCAGCCCATGAGGTTCTCGAGGACCGACACGGGCAGGCCGTCGCGGTCACCGACGGTGCGGCGCGCAGCCCACCCCTCCCCGTCGAGGAGCACCGCCACCAGGGGTGAGTCGGGCGCCGACGGGTGCGCCAGCGCGAGGTCGATCTTGAAGTCGGAGAGACCGAGGTCCGTCGTCACGACCAGACCCGCCTCCCGGCACGCCTCAGCGATCTCGTCGCGGTGGCGATCGACCACGGCGCGGTGGGACGTCTCTTGATGCCGATCGAGCCCGTCGCGTCGACACGCAGCTCGCTCGGGTCGAACGACGTGAAGATGACCACCTGGGTGCGGGCGCGCGTGATGGCGACGTTCAGCCGACGCTCGCCGCCCCGGTTCGTCAGAGGACCGAAGTTCAGGGGCAGCACGCCCTTGTCGTTGCGGCTGAAGGCCGTGGAGAACAGGATCACGTCCCGCTCGTCGCCCTGGACATTCTCCAGGTTCTTCACGAAGAGGCCTTCGCCGTTGGTGCCGTCCATCGCCTCGAGGATGCGGGCGTCGTCGAGGTCGCGGAGCATCGACTCCACGAGCGTGCGTTGCGGCATGTTGAAGGTCACGACGCCGACCGACGGGACCCGGCCCGGCGAGGCCGCGAAGCGACGACGGATCTCCGTGACGATGGCCTCGGCCTCGACCCGGTTCGTGCCTTTGTCCCGACCGGGCGTGCGCACGAAGGTGCCGTCGAGCTTCACGAGGCTCACGCCCGCCACGGGGCGGCCTTCGGCGTCCAGGCCCGGGTCGGGCGCGGGGAACGAGGAGAGCCGGCTCTCGTAGTAGTGCTCGTTGCTGAAGGCGATGAGGGACTCGTCCTTGCTCCGGTAGTGCCAGGTGAGGGCGCGGCGACCGACTCCCGCCTGGGCGACCTCGGTGAGGATGCTCTCCTCGTCGGGCTGCACCAGGAGGTCGTCGACCGTGGCGGTGTCATCCGTGCCGGGTTCCGCGAAGGAGGTGGGTGGCATCTGCTTGCTGTCGCCGACCACGACGGCAGAGGTGGCGCGTCCCATGGCGCCCACCGCGTCCGCCACGCGGATCTGCGACGCCTCGTCGAACACCACGAGGTCGAACGTGATCGACCCGACGGGGAAGAAGCGCGCGATGGAGTCCGGGCTGACCAGCACGCACGGCATCACCTGGGTGACCAGGTCCCCGTACGTGGCGAGCAGCTCGCGCACCTTCATGCCTCCCCGGCGTCGCTCCAGCTGGCGACGGAGCTCACCGACCTGGCCCTTCTCCGAACCGGACCGGAACGGTCGAGCCGCGAGGACGTCTGCCGCGACGGACCGCTGGAGGTGGGTGCGCAGGTCCACCATCGAGGACGCGAAGCGATGCACCGACGTGCCGTGCGCCTCGGCGTCGAAGCCGTCGAGACCGGAGGCCAGCATGCGCTCCTGGGTCGAGGCCAGCGCCAGACCCTTCTCCAGGGACTCGAAGGCCTGGTCGAGGTGCAGCTCGCGCAGCACGGCGGCCGCCGAGACGAAGGCGAGCCACCGGTCCAGCGACCTCTCGGCCTGGGCCGGGTTCGAGCGCGTCGCGACGCCCGTGGTCCAGACCGGGACGAACGCAGCGTCGTCCAGCCAGTCGTGCACGTCGCGGTCGCTCGAGCCGGACGCCGACACCAGGTCGCGCGCCGCGGTCTCGAGAGCGCGCAGGGCGCTGCTCTCCTTGTCGCTCAGCACGAGGTCCGCGTCGAGGAGCGCACGCAGCGTCTGCCCGAACGGGGTGACCACTCCGTCGGGGCCAGGAGCGATGAAGGCCGCCTGCACCTGCAACCACTGCAGCTGGTGCTCCACCGCGTCGAGCGACGCGTCCTGGTAGGGGTTCCACCCAACGACGGGGCGGGTGCCGGGGGCAGGGGCCTCCTTGGGCTTCACGGGGGCCTTCAGGTGCTGGTCGAGCGGGGCGAGGGCAGCGAGCACCCGCTTCCTGCGACCGAAGAAGCCGGTCGCGGCGGCTGCGACCACGGCATCTCGAACGTCCTCGACCGGCAGGTCCAGTGCCGCGGGTGCGACTCGTTCCAGCGCCGGCGGGTTGGTGCCCGCCAGCGCGCTGAGCGTGCTGACGTAGGCGTCGCGACGCTCGACCCAGGAACGCGTACGGACCTCGTCGAGCTCGGCCGCCGTGACCGCGGGTCCGTGCACGAGGCTGACGAGTCCCGCCAGGTCCTCGAGGGTCCGCGCCTGGTCGACAGCATCCCGCAGCGGTCCGGCAGGGGGCAGCTCGGCCACGGCACGGTCGAGGTCGGCGGCAGCGGCCAGGACGCCGCGGCGATCGTCGACGGCACGGCGCACGAAGCCCCAGGGATGGTGCTGCTGCGGACGAGCGAGGTCTGCGGTGTCCTCGAGGTAACGGAGCGAGCCGCGGAGTCGCGCCAACGACTCGGCCTCGAGGCTCGTGAGCTCCTCGGAGGTGATCGGCAGCGCCGGCAGGTCATCGGGGTAGGCCAGGAGCTGCGTGCGTGCCGAGTAGTAGGAGAGGCCGGCCGTGTTCTTCTCGTGCAGCCGCGTCGCGTACCGCTGGAGTGCCCGCCTGGAGCTGCTCACCGACTCCTGCTCGGCCGTGAGGCCCTGCCGGTCGAGCTCGAGGTGCAGGTCGAGTGCCTGCTTGATCTGGTCGCGGACGACGGCAGGCTTGCTCGACTTGTCGTGCAGGTCGAGCGAGAACGGACCCATGCCCACGGACTCGAGGCGCGAGGACACGACGTCGAGAGCAGCCCGCTTCTCGGCCACGAACAGGACCCGCTTGCCGGAGGCGATGGCGCGGGCCAGCAGGTTGGTGATCGTCTGGGACTTGCCGGTCCCGGGCGGTCCCTCGAGCACGAAGGTGTGGCCCGCGACCGCGGCGGCGACCGCCTCGAGCTGTGAGGCGTCGGCGGGGATGGGGCAGCTGGCGTCGAGCTCGTCGAGGTCGGCCATCGACGCCTCGCCGTGCGGGTCCTCGAACTCACCCGTCGGGTTCTCGACGAGGTGGCGGACGAGCGGAGCGTCCATCAACCCTTCCCAGTCGTCGTCCAGGTCCTTCCACAGGCGGAACTTGGCGAACTGCAGGACGGCGACGTCCGCCGACTCCTCCACGCGGTAGGGCAGGTCCTTCTCGATGATCACCTCCCGGACGGCCTCGAAGGTCGCGGCGAGGTCGATGCCGTGCTCGTCCTCCGTGGGGTTCTCCAGTCCCGGGATCCTGATGCCGTCCACCTGGCGGAGCTTCTCGATGAGGCAGTAGTTGGGCGTGCTGGCACCGGACTCGTCGAGCTGGAGACGGTACAGACCGCGGCGGGACCCGGGCACGAGGAGCACCGGCAGCAGGATGAGCGGCGACTTGAGCGGGCGGTCGTCGAGCTGCCAGTGCAGCGACCCGAGCGCAAGGTACAGGTTGTTCGCGCCGGTCTCCTCCTCGATGGTCCGCGCCTTGTAGGCCAGGTTCCGCATCCTGCGGAGGTAGGTGTCGAGGGTCTGGCCCGTGCGGACGTCGGTGAAGAGACGCTTCGTGTCGAGGTACTCCTTGAGCTGCGACGCGGGAAGGTCGGCGCCGAAGCGCACACCCTGCGCCTCGCTCGTCGCGGGGACCGCGTCGCCGGGGAGCAGGGTCACCGCCTGACCTGCGCTCAGCAGGTCCTCGACGTGGCCGATGCTGCCCGGTGCGACGGCGAGCTGGATCGCCGACCGCTCGGTGAAGTTGATCAGCTTGTTCCGCAGGCTGAGGTCGAGCAGCGCGTTCTTCCACGACTGGACCCGAGGTGGGACGGATGCGACGACCGCACCCGTGCGCTCGTCCACCTGCGGTGTCGTCGACACCACGTGGTGCCCCGAGTGCTCGGTCGGGACGTACTCGACCAGCGTGGCGGCGCCAGAGCTCTCGACCCGGTGGGCGGGGAGGGGGAGCACCTGGCTCTGGGCGCGCACGACCCGCACGTCCACGACCCCCTCGAAGCGGGAGAGGTCGCCCGAGAGGTAGCGGCCGCGCGTGACCTGGTGGACGTCGTCGTCGACGTCGGCGGAGTCAGAGCCGCCGGTTACGCTGGTGGTCTCGAGGACGCGCAGGCGACCGCTGTCGACGGCATTCACCGCGCTCTCGAGCGCCTCGACGGACGCGAAGCCCAGCTCCTCCGTGCGCCAGTAGCCGAGGAAGGCGTGGCCCTCGACGATGAACAGCACGGGGTGGAGGCCTGCGTGCTCGATGGCGGCGGCCAGCACGACCGAGGTGTCGAGGCAGGTGCCGACCCTGCCGTCCAGGACCTCCTCGGGAGTGCGGACCTTCTGGCCTGCGGACCAGCTGGCTGGAGGATTGCTGTAGGTGATGCCCCGCTCGCGGGCCTCGTCCCAGATCGCGCGCACGATCGCGTCGACGCGTTCGGGCCCGGCCTGGTATCCCTGCGTGGAGCCCGAGCCGGTGGTCCTCTCGAGTCGTGTTCGGACGGCGTCGAGGAAGGCTCCGACGCTGGGGTCGTTCGGTTGCACGAAGGCGGCCAGGGTCTCCGTCGCGAGAGGGTTCAGGACGGCACGGCCGTCCGCGGCCCGGGAGAAGATGGTCCTCCAGGTCCGCGCCGACCCGAGCAGCACGTCCTGCCGGTGGCTGGTCACGATGTCCTGCTGGTGGACCTCCACCACCAGCTGAGCCGTGACGTCCTCGGCGACCTGGCTCATCGCTGCCACGTCGACCTGCAGCTGCACGGGATCGACCGTTGCGCTGCCGTCCGCGTCCGGCTCGAGCTCGGTGGCGAACGGGTGCGTCAGAGCCACGCCGCGGTCCTCGAGCCGGACGTGCAGGACCGCCGGCGCGTCGTGCCCGATGTCGTCCACCCGGACGGTGTGCACGAACGGGATCCGGTTGTAGACGAGCGCGTAGCTGGCCCACTCGTTCGCCTGGACGGTGATGGACAGGGTCATGAAGTTTCTCCCGATCTTGGCTGCCCTGAGACTAAAGGTCCTCGTCGGACGGGGTGTCGGATCCGAGAATGTCGCTTCAGATTCGGGCCTGTCGTCCTAGATCAGCTTTCGATGGTTTCAACGTGCCAGCTTCGGGATGTGAGGTTTGTGCCGTAGACGAACTCCCTCCTGAGCGCGCTCTCGTGCGGCACCCCCAACGCGTCGCCGCAAGCCTGCCCCAGCAGCACGCCGGCGGCACGGTCCCGCTGTACCTCATCCATCTCGCCTCCCGTGGTGCGACGTCATCATCGCTGTGCGCGGTGGGACGGACGTCTGACGTCGCCTAGTTCGTCTGAGTCATCTTCCCAGGATCGTCCGACGCGTGACGCGATCCGACCTAGCGTCGAGGATCGACGAAGGAGAACACGATGAAGCGACGCGCAAGCGCCCTGGTCCTCGCCACGGCCCTCTCGATCGGGACGCTGGGTGCCGTCGCGGCCCCGGCCGAGGCCGCCACGACCTACAAGAACTGCACCGAGCTGAACAAGGTCTACAAGCACGGCGTCGGCCTGCCGGGCGCGCGCGACAAGGTGCGCGGCAAGACGAAGCCGGTCACGAACTTCACGAAGAACAAGGCCGTCTACAACGCCAACAAGAAGTCCGACCGCGACAAGGACGGCATCGCCTGCGAGAAGCGGTGACGCCGTCGGTGGGACGGAGTAGAACGGACGCATGAGTCGCGTCCGCATGCACAACATCTCGATCTCCCTCGACGGATTCGCAGCGGGGGAGCCGCAGGCGCTCGAGACGCCGATGGGTCACGCCGGGCAACGTCTGCACACCTGGATGTTCGACACCGCCTTCGGCGCCGCGATGATGGGCCGCGCCGGCGGGTCGGACGGGGTCGACCAGGCGTTCGCGCAGCGCTTCGCCGACGGGATCGGCGTCGAGATCATGGGGGCGGGCAAGTTCGGGCCGCCCGGCTGGCAGGACGACCCCGACTGGCGCGGATGGTGGGGTGAGACGCCGCCGTTCGGCATGCCGGTGCTCGTACTCACCCACCGCCCCCGCGAGCCCCTCGTCCTCGACGACACGACGTTTCACTTCCTCGACGCCGCTCCAGTCGAGGCTCTGGAGAAGGCTCAGGAGATGGCCGGCGGCCTCGACGTGCGCATCGGCGGAGGTGCCGACGTGGCGCGCCAGTTCTTGGCCGAGCGGCTCGTCGACGTCGCGCACGTCGTGCAGGTTCCGATCGTGCTCGGTCGTGGAGCGCGCCTGTGGGACGGGCTCGCAGGGCTCGAGGACGACTACGACATCGAGGTCGTGTCGTCGCCGTCGGGCGTCGTGCACCTGACCCTGCAGCGCAGGGCGTGAGTCAGTCGCAGTAGTCGCAGAGGCCGGTGGCGGGGAGCGCCGTGAAGCACGTCGGACAGACCTTCACCGGCTTCGTCTCGACGGCAGCGCGTGCCCTGCCGGGGCGGGGCGACGTCGTGCTCGAGCTCGCGCGGCGCACCTTGGCGGGCCGCGGCACGCCACCGTCGGCGGGTAGGTCGGTGGCGAGAGCGCGATAGCAGAGCAGCCGGTCCTCGGCCGCTCGCGTCTCGACGTCGCGCACGACGTCACCGGTCGTCGCCAGCACGGCCCGTGCGTAGACGTCGCCGACCGTGCCGTCACGCTGGACCGCGAGCGACGTGAGCGGCGGGTCACCTGCGCGTGCGGCAGCCAGGGCGGTGATCTCCATGAAGTCGCCGAGCCACGTGCGGCGCGACGTCGGACTCTCCACACGGGTGCGCACGAGGACCTGGTCGGCCAGGTCGCTGACGGTGATCACGGCGCCGTAGCGGCTCGCTGTCTCGCGGAGGATGTCGAGTGCTGCGGGGGTCCACCGGGCGAACTGGGGGAGGAGCTTGGCCACGTCTCACAACGTTAGACGACCGGTCCACGGCGTCGTCCTGGCGGATCGCTCAGAGCGCCCTCCGCACGCGGATGGGCCCCTTGGCCGTCGACGGATCGACGACATGCCCGCCCTGGGTGATCTCCACGGTTCCGTCGGCGACGAGCCGTCGCGCTGCCCGTCTCGCGGGTTCCATCAGCTCGCGCCAGCCGTCGGGGTCGACACGCCGGGCCGCCTCCGACGGGCAGATCGTGGCGCCGCCGGCCCGCGCGTCGAGGAGGTCCACGATGGCCGCCTCCAGCTCCTGGTCGGTGCGCGTCACACCGCGCTTGCGGCAGGCCTGCGAGCAGTAGCGCACCTGGTCCCAGTCGCGCTCCCACTTCTTGCGCCACTCGATCCGACGTCCGCACGACGCGCAGACCTTCGGCTCGGGGGACATGTCTCCAGTCTCGGGCCAACTCGACGATCCTGCCCGGCGCAGGCTGCCTGCTCGTGGCTGCGTTCGGCGATGTCGTCACGCCGCGGGAGCGAGCGGTCGTCCAGGCCGCGTGGACGCCGTTCGTGCCCTTCGGTGTGCCGGTGGGCGCGGTGGTGTGACCGCCAAGTCGACAACAGTTCCTAGGAGAGCAGTAACCACGCCGCGTGCACGTCGTTGGCAGTGCTACACGCGCTCCGGTTCCGACGGAGCGCACGTTCGGGGGAACGATAGACATGCGTCGACGCATCATGTCCACATCCATCGGAGCGGCCGCCTTGGCGCTGGCTGCTCTCACCGTCCCGGCGCAGGCCGGCGCCGACGACCAGGCTCGTCTGCAGCCGTTCCTGGCCGACCAGCTGTCGACCTTGAAGGGCGGCGCCGCCACGACCGTGCTGGTCCACGGCCGCACCTTGGTCGACGCCGAGCGAGCGGTACGCGACTCCGGTCTGGAGCGCGCCGGCAGCTTCGACAAGATCGGCGTGGTGATCGCCAGCGGAACGCGCAGCGAGATCGAGGCTGCCCGATCGGCCGAGGGCGTCACCTATCTCGAGGGCGACCAGCCCATCGAGTACCACCAGGAGACCTCGAACATCGCCACGCGTGGTGCCGAGGCCGCCGCGACGCTCACGGGAGCGGACGGCACGGCCCTGACGGGTCGCGGCGTCAGCGTCGCCGTGATCGACTCCGGCGTCGATCCGACGCACCCGTACCTGAAGGGCGCGACGGTCGCGAACCTGAAGTCGGTGTGCTCGCCGCTCGACGAGACCGGCTGCCAGGTCCTGCGGGTGCCCAACGCGCTCGACACGGACACGACGTCGCTCGGCGGCCACGGGACGCACGTCGCGGGCATCGCGGTCGGTCGGCCCACGACGTTGACGAGCGGGGAGAAGCTGCAGGGCGCGGCGCCGGGCGCGAGCCTGGTGTCGCTGTCGACGGGCGCGGGGATCCTCATCCTCGGCGCGGACGCGTCGCTGAACTGGGTCCTGGAGAACCACGCGAAGCCGTGCGGCGACGGGGTGTCGGCGGCCGAGTGCCCGCCGATCAAGGTCACGAACAACTCCTACGGGCCGTCGGGTGGTGGAGCTTTCGACCCGGAGTCGGCGACCGTGAAGCTTCAGCGTGCGCTGGCTGCGGAGGGTGTCGTGACGGTGTGGGCGGCCGGCAACGACGGTGGTGACGGCAGCGAGAGCCTGACGAACCCGCCCGGTCAGGACCCGACGGGCGGCATCATCTCCGTCGCGTCCTACTACGACCTCGACACCGGCACCCGCGACGGCCGGGTCTCGTCGTTCTCCAGCCGCGGTGCGGCAACGGACCGGTCCACGTGGCCGGACGTGTCGGCGCCGGGGGAGGACATCACGTCCTCGTGCCGTCCGTACCTCGTGATCTGCGCGACGGGTCTGGACCCGAAGGACGGGCCTGGTCCGCTCGACGTGGGCACGTTCAACACGATCAGCGGCACGTCGATGGCCGCGCCGCACGTGGCGGGTATCGTCGCGCAGCTGTTCCAGGCTGACCCGACGGCGACGCCAGCCGAAGTGGAGGCGGCGTTGACGTCGACGGCGTACAAGTACACCGACGGCAGTGCCTACGTCGACGGCTCGTCGTTCGACAAGGGTCACGGTCTGGTCGACGTCGTGGCTGCGGTCTCGGCCCTGCGCTGAGCCGGACCGGCGAGGTCCCGGGACACCCCTGGCGGGTCCCGGGACCTCGCCGTCTCTCGGTCAGCGTCGCGGTGAGACGAGCACCGGAGCGGCCTCGGCGACTTCGAGCGGAGTCGCTGTACCGGCGGCGGTGAGTGGCTGGCCGAGGGGTGTCCACGCTCCACCGTCGACGCGGTACCGGACGGTGTAGGTGGTGTCGACGCGGATGCTGACCCGCTCGGCGGTGCGCTGGTAGGTGTGCGTGACGTCCTTCGCCGGGTAGGGCCGACCGGGTCGCGTGGTGGTCCGGCTCGTCCCGTCCCCGTGGTGCCAGGTGTAGCCGGTGGGCGTCGCCTCGACGTCGATGTCGTGCCCGAGCAGGGTGATGCTCTCGCGCACCGGCCGCGGGTCGGTGTGCAGGATCGTCGGCACGTTCACGAGAGTCCGCCCGCCCGGCTGGACGGTGACCCGCAGCGCCGGCATCGGGATCTCGCTGACCGCCCGCCGCACATCACCCTCGGTCAGCTCCGGCTCCTCCTGCGGCGCGACCTCGTCGGGCTCGGAAGCAACGGTGCCGCGGGCTCCGCAGCGGAAAGTTCTCTCGAAGCGTCGTTCTTGAACGTCGCCGGAGTCAAAGAAACACCTTGTCTGCGCGCGGGGTGCGGCTGCTCCGGTGAAGGCACTCTCCGAGGAACGCGTTTGATGACTTCGGCGCGACTCTCCGCCAGAAGACCAGTCGCGTGCCGTCAGACTGAGATTCGGGTTGAGGCCGTCGGGCAAGACATCGACGTCGCTACCAGCGGCTGCGGGCCACACCAAGATGCTGATCATCATCGACGACGCGAGAAAGTTCATGATTTGACTCTGTAAAGGTCGGTGATGGTGAACGGTGCATTGGGGGTCATCTCGAAGGCGACGGTTGACCTCTCGCCTCCAAGCAAGACGAGGTCGAACTTGACGTCGGTGGCTACATCGTAACGCGAAACCACCATCGAACGGATTTTCCAGGTCGGGCCTTCGGGACGCTCGCTGGGCTTCAGGTCTCCGATTGAATCCGCAAAGCGGGTGCATGCGTCGCACTGACGGCTCAGCTGACGCAGTGTCTTCTCGTCGCCAGTGATGGCTGCGTAGTTGAATGCGTCGACCCAGTACGAAGCGAAGGCCACGGCGCCTTCGTCTGTTGATTCTCGCGCCTGGGAAGGAAAAGTTGGCGGAGCAGGTAGTTGCGAGGAACTCGGAGTGGGTTCGACTTCAGGCTCACGGACTTCCGATGTTTTGCTGCAAGCCAGGAGCGGCAGGAGCAGCGCTACCGCGCCGACGGTCAAGGCTTCTCTCATGTTGGATCCCCCGATCTGACGCGTCAGAAGTTAGCGAAATCCCGACGCCGGGTGAAGTCTCGATCCACAACGCTCGGATGTCCGTCCGAAAGCGCATACGTGAGCGATCGCTCTCGACGACTCTGAGCTGAACTGGCGAGCACAACCCAGGTTAGAGGTAGGCAGCACTCGAAAAGAGTCGTCCTTGACGCGCCTTACCTACCTCCCGCTGGCCTGATGCGCGCGTTACCTACCTCCTGCCGACCTAATGCGCGCCTCAGCTACCTCGCGCCGGTCCGGTGCGCGCCTTGTCTACCCCGCAAGCACTGCGGGGCCGGCTGCCCTCGCGCTGACCGATCGGCTGGAGCCGCAGGGTGCTGTGGACGGGGTCGCGACTCGTGTCCGCCCCTACGGCTAGGTTCGTCGTGTGGCGTTGACGATCCATCGGGCGGAGCGGGCCGACGTGCTCGCGGAGGGGCTCGCGGGGCTGCTGGCCGAGCCGCCCGAGGACCCCTTCGAGCGCGACCTCGTCGTGGTCGCGGCAGCCGGGGTGGAGCGGTGGCTCGCCCAGACCCTCAGCCACCGGCTCGGCACGGCCCCCGGACACGAAGACGGCATCTGCGCGGGCGTCTCCTTCGTGCGGCCCCTCCACCTGCTCACCGAGCTCACCGAGAAGGAACGCGACGACCCCTGGGCGCCGCGGCGTCTCGCCTGGGCAGTCCTCGACGTCATCGAGCAGCACCTCGACGAGCCCTGGCTCGCGATCGTCGCCCGACACGTCGGCCACGGCCTCGAACCGGGGGAGGAGGCCCTGCGGCGCAGTCGGCGCTACCCGACCGCCAAGCGCATCGCCGCCCTCCTGCACGGCTACGCCGTCCAACGACCCTGGATGGTGCAGGCCTGGACGGCCGGCGACGACGTCGACGGAGTCGGCTCGCCCCTCGTCCACGAGGTCCGCTGGCAGGCCGAGATCTGGCGGCGCGTCCACACCCTCCTCGACGGCCACCCCTCGCCCGACCTCCGCCTCGCCGACACCGCCGCGGCCCTCCGTCAGCGCACCCTCGACCCCGACCTGCCCCAACGACTCTCCTTCTTCGGGCACACCCGCATGCCGCACGCCGAGCTCGACGTCGTCGGCGCGCTCGCCCACACCCGCGACGTGCACCTCTGGCTGCCCCACCCCTCACGCAGCCGATGGGACGACGTGGCCGCCACCACCACCGACGCCCCGCGACAGCCGGCCCGTCGCGACACCGTCGACGCCCCCGACACCGGCAACACCCTCCTCGCCGCGTGCGCACGAGACGTCACCGAGCTCGAACGCAGCCTCCTCGCGTTGCCCGGCGAGGCGACCACGGTCCATCTGCCCGCTCCGGAGCGCCCCCCGACCCTGCTCGGTCAGCTCCAGGCCGACCTCGCCGCCGACCGCGACGGCCCGGCCGACGACATCCGCACCCTCGACCCACTCGACCGGTCCGTGCAGGTGCACGCCTGCCACGGTCCCGCCCGACAGGTCGACGTGCTGCGCGAGGTCGTCGTCGGCCTCCTCGCCGACGACCCCACCCTCGAGCCGCGCGACGTGCTCGTCATGTGCCACCAACCCCGTCGCCGACGTCCTGCAGAAGGTCGTCGCCATCGCGGCAGCACGTCGCACCACCGCCACCGAGGTGCGCGACCTCCTCAGCCTCGCACCCGTCCGACGACGCTTCGCGCTCACCGACGACGACCTCGAGCAGGTCGACGAGTGGACCGTGCAGACCGCCATCCGCTGGGGCGTCGACGCCGACGCCCGCGCAGCCTGGCAGCTCGGCGGACTCGCCCAGAACACCTGGCGTACCGGCCTCGAGCGCCTCGCGCTCGGCGTCGTCACCGACGGTCACGACGACCCGGACGCCCAGGACGACACCCACACCGGCAACCGGCTCGGCGGGGTCCTGCCGCTCGACGACCTCGGCAGCACCGGCGTCGACCTCGTCGGCCGTTTCACCGAGGCCGTCGAACGACTCGCCGCGGTGCTCGAGTCGTCTCGCCCGCAGCCCGTCGACGACTGGGTCGAGCTGCTCACCACCGCCGTCCAGACGCTCACCGACGTGCCCGCCCGCGACGCGTGGCAGCGCGAGCAGGTCCTCCGCGTCCTCGCCGACCTCACCCGCGCCGACACCGGCCCCGTCGCCCGCGGCACCCTCACCGTCGTCGAGGTCGCGGCGTTCCTCACCGACGCGTTCGCCCCGCGCCCGACCCGCACCAGCTTCCGCACCGGGTCCCTCACCGTCTGCACGATGGTGCCGATGCGCTCCGTGCCGCACCGCGTCGTCTGCCTCCTCGGGCTCGACTCCGGCGCCTTCCCGCGCACGCCCACCCCGCTCGGCGACGACGTGCTCGCACGCACCCCGCTGGTCGGGGAGCGCGATGCGGCAGGGGAGGACCGGCAGCTGTTCCTCGACGCCGTCCTGTCCGCCACCGAGCACCTCGTCATCACCTACACCGGCGCCAGCGAGCACACCGGGCGCTCGCTCCCGCCGGCCACCCCGGTCGGGGAGCTGCTCGACCAGCTCGCGCGCACCGTCCCCACCGCCGACGTCCGCAGCCAGGTGCTCGTGCAGCACCCGCTGCAGGCGTTCGACACAAGCTCGTTCATCCCCGGCGCCCTGGTCCCGGGCTCCGCCTTCAGCTTCGACACCGCCGCCTACGCCGGTGCCCGTGCCACCGTCCGACCGCAGGTCCCGGAACCGCCGTTCCTCCCGGCCGCGTTGCCCGGCGACGCCGACCCGATCACCACGCTCGACACCCTGCGCGACCTGGTCCGCCACCCCGTGCGCTCGTTCGTCACCGGCCGGCTCGACGTGCGTCTGCCCTACGAGGACGAGCCCATCGACGACAGCGTCCCGCTCGGGCTCGACCACCTCGAGCGGTGGAAGGTCAAGGACCGCGTGCTCGCCGCCGTGCTGGCCGGCGTGCCCGGTCACGACGCCGAGGCCGACGAACGCCGCCGCGGGCTCCTGCCGCCCGGTCCGCTCGGCGACGCCGAGCTCGCGCGGGTGCGCCCGGAGGTCGGCACCCTCTTCGCCCTCGCCGCACCCCTGCGCACCGACACCGCCCGCAGCGTCGACGTCGACGTCGAGCTCGGCGACGGCCGCCGCGTGATCGGCACCGTCGCCGGCGTCCACCCGCACCACGCACTGCGCGTCACCGCGTCGACTGTCCAAGGACGTCAGCTCCTCGAAGCCTGGGTCGACGTCCTCGCCCTCGCCGCGGCAGGCCAGGGTCGACCCGCGCACCTCGTCGGTCGCGTGCCGAGCGGCTACCGGAAGGCACCAGGCGTCATCACCCTCGCCGCACCGTCGCGGCCCCGACGCGCCGATCGCCGACCTCGTCGAGCGCGGCTTCGAGCAGCACGCGGCCACGCTCTGGTTCCCGCTGCTCGACCGGATGGAGGTCGACGCATGAGCGCCGACGCACCGGTCGTCGAGTTCGACATCGCCGACCCGCTGCCCACCGGCACCACCCTGCTCGAGGCCAGCGCCGGCACCGGCAAGACGTGGGCGATCGCGGCCCTCGTCACCCGGCTCGTGGCCGAGGGGGTCGCCACGCTCGACCAGCTGCTCGTCGTCACCTTCGGCCGGGCGGCCAGCGCCGAGCTCAAGGACCGCGTGCGCGAGCGGCTCGTGCAGGCCGACGCCGTCCTCGCTGCCGGGCACGGCGACGAGCGTGACCCCCTGCAACGGCTTCTCCTCGACGTCGACGACACCGAGCGCACCGCCCGTCGTCGGCGCCTGCGTGCGGCGGTCGCGCGGTTCGACGAGGCCACCATCACCACGACCCACGGGTTCTGCCAGGCGGTGCTGCGCAGCCTCGGCACCACCGGCGACGTCGAGCCCGGGTCGGTCCTCGTGGAGGACGACACCGACATCGTCGACCAGGTGGTCTCCGACCTCTACCTGCGAGCCGTCGGTCGAGGTCAGACCCCGCCGTTCGACCACCAGGAGGCGGCCGTGCTCGGTCGGCGCGCGGTCGAGGACCCGTCGGCGCACCTGCTGCCCACCGACGCCGAGCCCGGGTCCGCGCCCGACCTGCGTCGACGGTTCGCGTCGGCCGTCCGCGACGAGTCGGCGAGACGCCGCCTGGCGGCCCGCACCCTCTCCTACGACGACCTGCTCCAACGTCTCGCCGAGGCGCTCGAGCCCGACGACTCACCGGCCCGCACGGTCATGCGCGACCGCTGGCGGGTCGTGCTCGTCGACGAGTTCCAGGACACCGACCCCGTCCAGTGGCGCATCTTGGAGCGCGCCTTCGTCGGCCACGCCACGATGGTGCTGGTCGGCGACCCGAAGCAGGCCATCTACGGGTTCCGCGGCGGCGATGTCGACACCTACCTGCGCGCCGCCGCGCAGGCCGACACCCGACGCACCCTCACCGTCAACCATCGCAGCGACGCCCCCCTGGTGAGCGCCGTCGACGCCGTGCTCCGGGGCGCCGCGCTCGGCGACCCCGCGATCGTCGTCCGTCCGGCAAGCGCCTCGCTCGACGGGTCACGGCTCCACGACCCCCGCGGCGACGCCCCCTTCCGGCTGCGGGCCCACCTGCGCAGCGACGCCGGCTCCGACGACGACGCCCTGCGCATCGGCGACGTCAGGCCGCGGGTCGCGCGCGACGTCGCCGCCGACGTCGCCGCGCTCCTGGGGAGCGGCGCCACCTACGACCACGGCGCCGGACCCGTGCCGCTGACGGCCGGCGACGTCGCCGTGCTCGAAAATACGCGCTTTCATGCGGGTGAGGGAAAGAACGACCCCGCGTTCGCCGATGCGCTTGCCGAAATCGGCGA
>NZ_LUNF01000303.1:0-4660 GCF_001626145.1 Aeromicrobium sp. REDSEA-S32_B7 | reverse complement strand
ACCCAGCACGTGCCGTCGGCCCACCGTGGGGAGGTCATGTCGGCGTTCTACGTGCTCGCCTACAGCGCCATGGCCGTGCCGACGGTGCTCGCCGGCTGGGCCGCCACGATCTGGACCCCGCGGACGATCTTCGCGCCGTTCATGGTCACGGTCGCCGTCGCCTGCACGGCGGCGGCCGTGATGGGGCTGCGCTCGCGCGCCGAGCAGCGCGCCGCCGAGGTCGAGGCCCCGGTGGCCGTCGCGTCGTGAGCGAGTCGCTCGACGACCTGCCCGAGGTGGCCGACCTCGCCGGCCCGGGCATGCGCCTGCTGCTGGTCGGCATCAACCCCAGTCCGCTGACCGCCCGCACCGGGTACCACTTCGCGCACCCGGGCAACCGCTTCTACCCAGCCCTGCGCCGCGCCGGTGTCCTGCCCGAGGCGGCGAGGACGCCCGAGCTGGCGGCGCCCGTCCTCGTCGAGCGGGGCGTCGGGATCACCAACCTCTCGCCCCGACCCACGGCACGGGCCGACGAGCTGGACGACGAGGAGGTGCGCGCCGGTCGTGAGCGCGTCACCGCTGCCGTCCGCGCGCACGGTCCGCGGGTGGTCGCCGTGGCCGGCGTCACGAGCTACCGGGTCGCGTTCGCCGACCGGCGGGCCCGGCTCGGCCGCCAGGCGCACGACCTCGAGGGGGCCGAGCTCTGGGTCGTGCCCAACCCCAGCGGACTCAACGCGCACGCGACGATCGACTCCCTCGCCCGCGACTACCGCGAGGTCGCGGAGGCCGCCGGCGTGCCGCTCGACGACGTCCCGACGTTGCCCTGACCGTCGTTCGCCATCGGCGAACGCACACGGTCCTTGTCAGGGGAATTGAGTCGACTAGACTCAAGTTGAACTGGATGTCCGGTCGCGGTGGCCGGACCGAACGACCCACCAGGAGGACCATCATGAGCAACGTCTCCGTCTTCACCCGCCGTGACCCCTTCGCCGAGTTCGACTCGCTGGTCCGCAGCGCGTTCAGCCCGACCCAGGGCTCGGCAGCCCGCCTCGACTTCACGCCCGCCGTCGAGACCGTCCGTGACGGCGACGACGTCGTCGTGCGGCTCGAGCTTCCCGGCATCGACGTCTCGAACGACGTCTCCGTCGAGGTGACCGGCGGACGCCTGGTCGTCAAGGGCGAGCGTCGCGACCAGCGCACCGAGGAGGACGGCGAGAACAGCCGCCGGATCAGCGAGATCCGCTACGGCTCGTTCGAGCGCACCTTCGGGCTCCCCGGCCACGTCACGGCCGACGCCATTAGCGCCTCCTACGACGCCGGCATCCTGTCGGTCCGCGTGGCCGGTGTGTTCGCCGGCACCGAGCCGACCCGGATCGAGATCACGCAGGGCTGATCCCATCCGCGCACAGCGCCCCCGTCACCCCTGGTGGCGGGGGCGCTGCACGTCAGAGGCCGAGTCGGCGCCCGGCGGCCGCGAACACGCTCTGGTAGCGCGAGCCGAGCAGTCGCACCGAGAGGTCGAGGACGTGGGCGTCGGCGCCCACGAGCACGCGCGCCTTGCCCTTCTCCACGCCCGCGAGGATGACCTGCGCCGCCTTCTCCGGCGACGTGCGGGCCACCTTGTCGAAGGACCGCGCGAGCTCGTCGTGGTCGCGCCCCTCGGCCTGGTCGGCGTTGCGGGCGATGTTCGTGGCGATGCCGCCGGGGTGCACGCACGTGACCTTGACCGGTCGCTGGGCCAGCGCCATCTCCTGGCGCAGCGACTCGGTGAACCCGCGCACCGCGAACTTGGCGGCGTTGTAGGCGCTCTGCGACGGCATCGAGAACATGCCGAAGATGCTGGAGATGTTGACGACGTGACCGTCGCCGGACTCCACGAGGTGCGGCAGGAAGGCCTTCGTGCCGTGGACGACGCCCCAGAAGTCGACGTCCATGATCTTCTCGACGTCCTTGTACGACATCTCCTCGACGGTGCCGGAGTAGGCGATGCCTGCGTTGTTGAAGACCAGGTTCACGCGACCGAGGTCGGCGACGACGTCGCGGGCGTACTCCTCGACGCGCTCACGCTCGGCGACGTCGACGAGGTCGCCGCGCACGCGCGCGCCGGTGGCCTCCACGAGGCGCTGCGTCTCGGCCAGTCCGGCGGCGTCGACGTCGCAGACGGCGACCGTGGCGCCGCGTCGGCCGAGCTCGACCGCGAGCGCACGCCCGATGCCGGAGGCGGCCCCCGTCACGACGGCGACCTTGTGGCTGTAGTGGGTCATGCGCTGCGTCCTCTCGAGTCCAGATACCGTCGGTATCCGAAATGAGCGTAGGGCACGCCGCCCGCACGAGGCAACCCTCGCGACTCGTTCACCGCACGGCCTGGGTCTTTCGGCCCTACGCTCGTCGCGTGACGACGTTGCTGATGCCGCCCGGAGTGCGGGAGGCCCGCCCCGAGGACGTGGCCGACATCGTCGCCATGGTGCGTGAGCTCGCCGACTACGAGAAGGCCGTCGACCAGGCACGGATGACGTCGGTGCAGCTCTACGAGGCGCTGTTCGGTGCCGACCCGCCGGCCCACGCCCTCGTCGCGCAGTCCGGAGAGGGCCGGGTCGTCGGCTTCGCCCTCTGGTACCGGACGTTCTCGACCTGGGACGGCGTGCCCGGCATCCACCTCGAGGACCTCTACGTGCGGCCCACCCGGCGCGGCAGCGGCATCGGACGTGGCCTGCTCACCGCGCTCGCGCGGATCGCGACCGAGCGTGGCTACTCGCGCGTGGAGTGGGACGTGCTGCGCTGGAACTCCCCCGCGATCCGGTTCTACGAGTCGCTGGAGGCCGTGCCGCAGGAGGAGTGGCTGGCGTACCGGCTGACCGGCAAGACGATCGCGCGCCTCGCGGAGTCCTGAGCTCGGGACGCCCGCCTCAGGCGAGGAACGCGGTGCGCAACCGCTCGACGGTGCCGGCGTCGCCACCCACCGCGGCGAACCACGCGTCGACACCGCCGGGGTGCTGCTGCCAGCGGTCGAGGACGTGCTCGATCGCCTCGCGCGGCACGGTGAGGAAGGCCGCAGGCACCGGCGGGTGGTCCGAGCCCGGGGCGCGCAGCCGCGCGTCGATCGCGGCGGTGGCGTGCTCGGTCAGCATGTAGTCGGCGGCGACGTCGTCGCGCGGGACGCCCAGCAGCCGCAGCAGCAGGGCCACGGAGATGCCGGTGCGGTCCTTGCCTGCCGCGCAGTGCACCAGGGACGCTCCGCCCTCGGCCGCCGTGCTCGCGACCTCGTCGACCAGCTGGACGAGCAACGGGCCCGCGGTGTCGAGGACCTTGCCGTAGAGGTGCGTCAGCGTCGGCGTGTCCTCGTGCCAGCCGGGAGCGAGCGACGACAGCAGCGACAAGGTGACGACCCGCGGGCCGAGGGGCGCGAGCGGGTGCGGCCCGCCGTGCTCCATCGAGGAGCGCAGGTCGACGACGAGGGCGGGCGGCCAGGGCGTACCGTCGGGCACGGTGTCGGTGGGCTCGGGGACGCCGCTGCGCAGCAGCAGACCGGTGCGCACGGTGGCGCCGTCGTGGCCGACCACGCCGCCCACGTCGCGGAAGTTCGGGAGGGTGACGCTCACGCGGCTCATCGTAGGTGTGAGCACCCACACCCCCGTCGGGCGGCGCCTGGGGGCGCCCGCCGTCGCGCGGACCTCTAGCATGGCGACGTGAGAGCCCCGAACAAGATCGCGTCCCAGGTCGCGGTCGGAGGGCTCGCCGCCGTCGCCGGCTACTGGGGCGTCGTCTTCGGCGAGATCGTCGTCGCCAAGCGGGCGATCGGCGTCACCGACGCCCGGCCCCCGCGCGCCGACGGCGTGTACGGCGAGGACCTCCCCCGCGATCCCGTCCGCTGCCTGGTGCTGGGCGACTCGGCCGCCGTCGGGTACGGCATGAGCCGTGCCGACGCGACCCCGCCGGCGATGCTCGGCATCGGTCTGGCGCACGTCCTCGACGCGCAGGTCGAGATCCGCTCCGAGGCCGTGGTCGGTGCTGTGACATCGGACCTGCGCGACCAGATCGAGGCGGCCGGCGACTTCGACCCCGACCTCGTCGTGATCATCATCGGCACGAACGACGTGACCCACCGCGTGCCCGCGTACCAGTCGACACGGCTGCTCGGCTCGGCCGTGCGGCGCCTGGTCGACGGCGGCGCGCAGGTGGTCGTGGGCACGTGTCCCGACCTCGGGACGGTGCGCCCGATCCCGCAGCCGCTGCGCTGGATCGCCCGCCGCAAGAGCCGTGCGCTCGCCCGCAAGCAGACGGTCGCCGTGGTGCGGGCCGGTGGTCGCTTCCACCCGTCGGAGACGGGCTACGCCAACATGGTGTCGGTGCTGGTGCCGTCGCTCGCCGCGGCCTGGCGCGAGCGCGACCGCGACTTCGCCGTCGCCCACTTCGGCGGCTCCCCCGGCACGATGTCGCTCACCGACGCCGCGGAGCGCGCCGGCGAGCGTGAGGGCACCGAGGTCACCCGCGACGGCCGCTGGGCCCGCATCCTCCGCCGCCGCTGACCCCCAGCGACCGCCTGGAGTGGTCTCGATACGCCTCCCCTTGCTGGCGCTCGTGGAGGCACTCGACCAGCGGAGGTTCTCGCTGGTCGAGTAGTCCGAGCGAGCTTGCGAGGCTCGGACGTATCGAGACCACCCGGCAAGAGCTCAGCGCGACC